>JBBSNJ010000045.1:0-10336 GCA_038232775.1 Thermomicrobiales bacterium | reverse complement strand
GCCGGGGCGTTTGGTGACGGCGATGAAGCAGGCCGGCACCACCAATCCGGTGATCCTGCTCGACGAAATCGACAAGCTGGCGGCCGACTACCGGGGCGACCCGGCGGCGGCGATGCTGGAGGTGCTCGACCCGGAGCAGAACCACGCCTTCACCGACCACTTCCTCGACCTGCCCTACGACCTCTCGCGAGTCCTCTTCATCACCACCGCCAACTACGGCCACCAGATCCCGCGGCCGCTCAAGGACCGGATGGAGGTGATCGAAGTCTCCGGCTACACCGAGGACGAGAAGATCGAGATCGGCCGCCGCCACCTGCTGCCGCGGCAGATCGCGGCCCACGGCCTGAAGCCGGGGGCGATCGAGGTCTCGGCCAAGCTTTGGAGCAAGCTGGTCCGCGACTACACGCGCGAGGCGGGGGTCCGCGCCCTCGACCGGGAGGCGGCGGCGATCTGCCGCCGGGTGGCGCGCGACATCGTCCGCGGCCGGTCGGAGAAGATCCGGCTGACCGAGGGCCGCCTGGTCGAGTATCTGGGGCCGGCCCGCTTCGGGCAGGATCAGTTCCTGGGCGAGAACCTGGTCGGGCTGGCGATCGGGCTCGGGGTGACCGAGGCCGGCGGTGAACTGCTGCCGGTCGAGGTGGCGACGATGCCGGGCAAGGGGGGGTTGACGATCACCGGCAAGGCGGGCGAGGTGATGCAGGAGTCGGCGCGGGCGGCGCTCTCCTACGCCCGCTCCCGCGCCGCGCAACTCCAGATCGACCCCGACTTCCAGGAGAAGCTCGACCTGCACATCCACCTGCCGGAGGGGGCGACGCCGAAGGACGGCCCCTCGGCCGGGATCACGATGGCGACGGCCCTGATCTCGGCCTTGACCCGGCGCCCGGTCCGGGGCGACACGGCGATGACCGGCGAGATCACGCTCCGGGGCCGGGTGCTGGCGATCGGCGGCCTCAAGGAGAAGGCGCTGGCGGCGCACCGGCAGGGGATCCGCCGCCTGATCGCGCCGCGCGAGAACGAGCGCGACCTGCCGAAGCTGCCGGCCAACGTCCGCAAGGAGATGGAGTTCGTCTTCGCCTCGAGCATGGACCAGGTGATCGCGGCGGGGATCTTCCTCGACGACGCCCAGGTCGAGCAGTTGGTGGAGACGACCGACGCCACCGTGGACAACGTCGCCCGCGCGGCCGACCCGCTCGCCGAGTACGTCCCGCCGGTGGACGCTCCCTTCGGCGCCAACGTCGCCGCCGACACCGGCGCCGGCGGCTAGCGTCCGCGCCCGGACGGGCCTTTTCGGCCCAGCGCGCGCCCGCTTCACCCACCGGGAGCTGGCGCTCGCATCTTCGCCGCGAACGCCGCGTGACGCGGCGGCATCGTCGCGCGTTCCTGCTCATACGGGGTCCGATTGAACCGTTCCGCTTTCGGATGCCGGGTCGGCTCCCTTCTCCCGCGCGCGGGAGACGGGCCGGGGGGTGAGGGCATCTTTTCGGGAAGCGGAAGCGATCGCCCGGAGACCGTATCAGAGGGGGGCGATCAGGGGACCGGTGGCGGGCGGCCCGGTCTGCCCGGTGGCTCCGGGCGTGGGAGGGCGGGATGGCCGCGATCTTCACCCTGGCGTTCTGCGGGACGGTGTTCGCCTTGGTGATCGCGGTCGGGGTCGTCGTCGCGGGCTGGCGCGGCCGCCCGGCGCCACCGAGCCGAGCCTTGGTGCTCGGCGGTCTGCCGGTGGTGGCCGTGCTCGGGGTTCTCCTTGCCTACCTCCTCGCCAAAGTCGCCTACGAGGAGCTTTATCCCTGCCTCGCCATCGACCGATTCTATTGCGACTTCGCCGCGACCCAGTACCACAACCTCTTCGGTTGGGAGTTCTGACGCAGAACCTGATACGGAATCCGGGTGATCGCTTCCGGTGGCCGCCAGAAGCCCTCACCCCCGGCCCCTTGCCCCTCTCCCGTGCGCGGGAGAGGGGAGACGGCCCGGCATCCGAAGATGGCACTGTTCAACCGGATTTCGTATGAGAGATCACGGGGAATCCGGGAGAGCGGTTCCGGTTCCCCGAAACGCGCCCACCCCCGGCCCCCGTCCCCTGTCCCGTGCGCGAAGGGAGGAGACGGCCCCGCTTCAGAGAGCGGCGCGCTCGAACCGGATTCTGGATCGGGCCCCGCTCGGGGGTGCCGCGTATGTCGCTCACCCGAGGTTGATGCCGGCGAACGCCTGCTCGAGCAGCCAGCGTCCGTCCTCCTGCCGCAGGAGGAGGTAGTCGAGCCGCGTGCCTCCGCCCGCCGCCGCGGGCAGCTCGATGGTGGCGACGGCGCCGACCAGCCCATCGCCGAGGACCGTGACGCGGTCGACGCTGAGCCGGCTGCCGAGGACGAGCGGCGGCACCGGCGTCGGCGGAACGGCGGATCCCCCTCCCTCCGACGAGACGACGCCGGACCCGGCGGGCGCGTTGCGGCGCAGGTAATCGTCGGTGATCGGGGCGGGGGCGAGGTTCCCGCTGGCCAGGCAGGCGTAGAGGGTGCGGACGCTCTCGGCGACGGCCGCGGCGGTCGCCGGTTCGGCTGACTCACCCGGAGGGAGCAGGGTCGGCGTCGCCGCGACCTGCCGGGCGAACTCGTCGATCGCCATTGATTCCGGCCCGGAAGGGTACGGAGTGGCGACGATGGCGCGGAGCTGGGTCAGGGTGCGCTCCGGCCCCCGGCAGGCCGACGCCTCGATCGTGTTCGTGGCGGGACTCGGCGTCGGCTCGGCGGCCAGAGCGGGCGTGCCGCTGGCGATCGCGGCAGCGACGACGAGAGGGATCAGACCGCCTGCCCGTGCTGACATCACGACGCTCCCCTATTCGGGTCTCCGGAGTGGATCGAGGGTGGGCCGGGGGAATGGATTCCTCTCATACGGAATCCGGGCGGATCCTGGGTGTTACCCTCGCGGTCCGTGACCACGCTCCCCTGTCCCGCGCACGGGACAGGGGCAAGGGGCCGGGAGTGAGGGCCGGCTGCCGCAGCGGGAAGGCGACGTGTTCTCCCGGATGCCGTATTCACGCCCAGCCCTCGTACCCCTCGGGGCAAGACAACCGCGAAGGTGGCGCTCGGGGGATCGATCACGGATGAGTGGTCGCTGTTCGTCGGGTGGGACCGCGACCCTTGAACGGGGGTTGCCTCCCCGCGCCGATGCTTCCCGGTGCCTGCTCCGGGGAGGTGCCGGCGGGATGCGCGTTGATCAGGCCGATTCGGAGCCACAACCGAGCAGGGAGTGCGTCGGGGTGCTGGGAGCAGTGGCGGCTACCCGGAAAGGGCCAACTCCCGGTTCGACGCCGCCCGGCGGCGCAGCGCGGCCGAGATCCGCTCCGGGGTCCGGATCGGGAAGACGTGGAGCGGAACCCCATGGTCGATCTGGAGTTCGAGCAGCCGCTCCAGCAGCGGATCGAAGACGTCGTCCGTGTCGTCGACGTCCACCGTCGCCCACATCCAGACGGTTCCGGGATCCTCTCCCGGCTCGACACTGAATGTTGCCCCCGGGTGCCGATCCCCGATCGTCCGCTGCAGTTCACCGATCGCCGCCAGCATCCGCGGGTCGGAAGTGGTGAACTCTTCTTCGATCATCGAATCCTCCCCTGGTCGGAGCGGACGGCCGAGACAAACGCTTGCGCTCGGCGGAGGCCTCGCGTCGCTTGAGCGGCGCTCACCTGGTCCCGCTGGTAGTCGGCGGTGGCTCGAAGGCGGGCCCCGCGCTCGAGGGTCCCCCGCATGTCGGCCGAATAGCGCTTTCGGCGGTTGATCAGGTGCTGGATAAACTGAGCTTGGACCGCATCGTGCCGCCAGCGCTCATCGCCGGGACTGGGCCCGACCCCGATCCGGATCAGGGCCGCGATCGCCGCCTGGAAGCACGCGTAGTATGCCCGGTTCGCGCAGTTGTTGGACGCGCCGACGGCGCACTCCCGTTCGGCCCCGGCCAGGCTCTCGTCGGCCTTCGCCAGGTACGCCGTCGTTGCCTCCGCCTCCGCCTCGGCCATCCGCGCTCACCCCGCCCCGGCCCGATCGCTACTCCGCGGGCCGCCAGTCCTTGAGCTCGACCTGGAGGCGGCGCTGCCCGTTCCAGTGGTCGAGGCCGACGGCGGCGACGAGGTCGACCCGGGGCTGGGTCAGCAGCTCGCGGGAGCGGGGGGCGGCACCCCAGGCAACGGCCTGGACCGCGCCGCGGGGGGTCCGCAGCTGGAGCTTGAGGTGGCGCTGGTCCTGGCCGATGGTGTGGTAGGAGCGGACGGCGACGTCGCGCACCCGCAGCAGCGGGATGGGGTTGCCGGTCCCGAACGGCTGGAGCGCCTCCAGCAGCTCGGCGGTCGGCAGCTCCAAGCGCTCGGCCGGGAGATCGGCGTCGATCAGGAGCGACGGGGGACCGGGGGGCGGCAGCTCGGCCGCGGCCAGGGCCGCTTCGAGCGCGTCCTCCAGGCGGGGTACGTCGGCCGTCGCCAGGGTGACGCCGGCGGCCTGGGAGTGGCCGCCGTGGGCGCCCAGAAGGTCGGCGCAGCCGGCGAGGGCGCGGGCGATGTCGAAGCCGGGGACGGAGCGGGCCGAGCCGCGGCTGGTCGCCCCGTCGTCGCTGAGGACCACCACCGGCCGCCCCCAGCGCTCGGCGAGCTTGCCGGCCGCCAGCCCGAGCACCCCGGCCCCCCAGCCGGGGCGGGCGACCACCAGCAGCCGCCGCGCCTCGGCATCGCCTCGGGCCAGGATCGCCCGCTCCGCTTCGGCGAGCACCCGCTCCGACTCGGTCCGCCGTCGCCGGTTCAGCTCTTCCAGCTCGGTGGCCAGGCGGGCGGCGGCGGCCGGGTCGTCGGTCAGGAGGAGGCCGAGCGCAAGCCGCGGGTCGCCGATCCGGCCGGCGGCGTTGAGGCGGGGCGCCAGCTTGAAGGCGATCGCCTCGCCGGTCAGGGTCGCCGGCGCCACCCCCGCCCGCCGGCAGAGCTCGGCGATCCCCGGTCGCGGCCGCTGCGCGACTCGTCGCAGTCCGTCGCGGACGAGGCGGCGGTTGGCCCCGGTCAGCGGCGCGACGTCGGCGACGGTGCCGAGGGCCACCAGATCGAGCAAGCCGACCGGCTCCCGCCCCGGCCCCCGCCCGAGGTCCAACCCGCGGTGGGCCAGCGCCACCGCCAGCAGGTAGGCGACCCCGGCCGCCGCCAGCTCCCGGTAGACCCCGTCCGGCTCGGCGTAGGCGGAGGCGACGATCGCCCCCGGCGGCGGCGGCCCGTCCATCTGGTGGTGGTCGAGGACGACGACGTCGAGCCCGCGGCCGCGGGCGAGCGCGACGTTGGCGTGGTCGGTGCTGCCGCAGTCGACGGCGATCAGGAGCGAGGCGCCGGCGTCGGCGATGGCGGTCACCGCCGCCGGGTTCAAGCCGTACCCCTCGGCCCGCGTCGGCAGGCGGACCAGGGCCGGCGCCGCCCCGCCGCTGGCGGCCCGCAGCGCCTCGCCCAGCAGGGCGACCGACGCCACGCCGTCGACGTCGTAGTCGCCGTAGAGGGCGATCGTCTCGCCGGCGGCCACGGCGCGGGCGACCCGGTCCGCCGCCGCCGCCATCCCCGGCAGCCGCAGCGGATCGGGGGCAGGTCGGGGGGTCGAGTTGAGGAACTCGGCGGCGTCCCCGCCGTCGAGCCGCCCCGCGAGCAGCGCGTGGAGCAGCGGGTCGGGGTGCAGGGGCGGCAGCCCTGGCGGGAGGGGGGCGGGCTCGATCCAGACCGGGCGCGCCGGCGCGCCCTGACCCTGCGTCACGTGCTCGACCTTTCTTGGAGCGAACGTACAGCGGAAAGTGATGGTACCATGGGGTGCGGGTTGTCGCTCGCGGCCGTGGCCGGGCACGGTCGGCGGCGGGGGCGGCGGCCGAGGGAAGGGGCTTGACCGCGCGAACGCCAGCGGGTCGGGGGAAGGGTAGCTCCCATCGCCCGAGACGTGGGCCGGACCGCGGAACGTGTTCCCCGTGGAGCGGACGACGAGCGTTTCCCCCGGCGTCTCGCCGCAGGCGGATTGAGGCGGCGTTTCGACGCGCCCGGTCGGCGCGAGCGGGGCGTCGCGTGAGCCAGGATCGAACGAGCACTGGAGGCCAGAGCGTGGGGACCGGACCGACGAACGACCAGCCATCTTTCCGCCGGCGCACACCTTGTGGCCGAGGCCGGCGGTGGCCGGCGGCGCTCGCGCTGGCCGCCCTCCTGGCCCCGGTTGCGGCGGTCGGGCCGGCGGCTGCCCAAGACGCCGCCTGGGCGCCACCGCAGACCGTCTTCGTCGAGGAGAGCGGGCACACCGCCGACGGGCTGTTCCTCGAGATATGGCGGGCGGAACGGGCGCTGCTCGGCGACCCGATCACGGAGGAGTTCCGACCGCGGACCGGGTTCGGCGCCGACGCCGAGCAGGGCGAGGTCGTCCAGTACTACGAGAACACGGCGCTCGTCTATCTGCCGGAGGCGCCGGCCGAGGCCCAGGTCGGCACCCTCGACCTGGGGCGCCAGGGGCTCGAGCGGGCGCTGGCGGGGCGGCCCTCGGCGGCGCTGCTGCGGGCCGACCGCCGCACCTTCTGCGGCCCCTCGGCGGCGGGCGGCTGCCTCGGGTTCCGGGAGACGGGCCAGACGGTGCGCGGCGCCTTCCGCGATGCTTGGGGGGCGGCCGGTGGCGCCCGCTGGCTCGGGCTGCCGCTGACCGAGGCCTATCGGGGGGCGGACGGCTCCTGGCTGCAATGGTTCGAGCGCGGCGCCCTGCGCCAGCCGCTCGGCGGCGAGCCCCAACCGCTGCCGCTGGGCCGGACCGCCGCCGAGCGGCAGCGGCTGGACCTCGACCCGATCCGCCGCCCGGCCGACGTCCCGGTCTACGACCCGGAACTCTTCGTCGCCCCGTCGCAGCCGGCGCCGGAGCTGGTCGAGCCCGAGCTGACTGAGCCCGAGCTGACTGAGCCCGAGCCGACCGAGCTCGAGTTGACCGAGCCCGAGCTGACCGAGCCCGAGGCCGAGACGCTCCCCGAGGAGGACTGGCTCGAACCGGAGCTGGAGCCGGCGGCCGAGGAGGCGCCGGTGCTTGCCGCCGGCTGGACGGTCGGCAGCTACGGACCGGGACCGCAGCAGGGGGGCGCCCAGGAGGTCGTCATCTCGATCTCCAATCAGGCCCTCTGGGCGTACGAGGGGGGGGAGATGGTGCTGTCGACCTACGTCAGCACCGGCACCGCCGAAACGCCGGAGGTGACGACCCCGATCGGGTCCTGGAGCATCCTCGCCAAGATCGACGTTCAGGACATGGAAGGGACGATCTCCGGCGAGTACTACTTCGTCGAGGCGGTCCCCTACGTGATGTACTTCGACGGCCTCGGGAACGCGCTGCACGGGACCTACTGGCACTCGAACTTCGGCGCCCCGATGAGCCACGGCTGCGTCAACTTGCCGATGGACGTGGCGGCTTGGATGTACGGCTGGGCCTCGGTCGGGACCGCCGTGACGGTGGTGCCGTAGGGGCGCGTCCCGGCTGAAGTGACCGATTCACCAGTCCCGGGGGCGAAGGCAGCGTTGCACTAGGGCGAAGGGTGGTCGCCGCAGCGCGAGCTCGCGGACCCGGGGGCATTCGCTGTCGGCCACCGGCCGCGGACCGCCGGGCGCCGCCTCCGACCGCCGCCGTCGGGCGGAGGCAAGACTGGAATCTCCCGTCGGAGCCGGCCCCCGCGCCCCCGCGAGGTTGCCGCCTCTCTGTCTTTCCCTAGTCCGAGCGACGAGCCAAGCCGCCGCCTGCATGATACGAACTTCGGGACATGACTTCGGCTACCCGGAGAGACGCCCACCCCCCCCGACCCCCTTGCCCCTGTCCCGTGCGCGGGAGAGGGGAGATTGTCCCGCTCCGGGTAGCAGGACGGTTCAGCCGACGTTCGTATCAGTCCTGGCCGAGATCTTGGTCGCCGGGCAGCCCGAGCTGCTCCAGCACCCAGCGGCGGGCGAGGAGGGTCGGGGTCGTCCCGTGCTCCTTGGCCCGCTCGGTCAGCAGCGCGATCGTCTCCGGCCGGAACCAGAGGATCATCGCGCCGTCCCCTTTCAGGCCGATGAAGCGGACATCGTCGACCTCCTCGAACTCGTCCTCGAACTCGGCGCTGTCGTGCGTGTCCCAGAACTCCGCTGCCTCCTCAATGCTGTTGAAAGCGGGGATGCGACTCCCCGTCGCTTGGGGGCGATCAAGCCCCTTGACCGTTGCCATCGTCTCTGTCACCTTCGGTGCGCCCTGAAGGCTCGCCTCTCGTGGTCGTTCGCGTCTCTTGCCGTGATCAACGCGTAGACGCCATCCCCCCGATGGATGACGACGACGGTGAGATATCGTCCTCCGAGCGTTTGTCCGGTCAACACTATCCGTCCTTGGCGCGTCCGTCGTGGTATCGCCGCACCGAAGACGACCACTCGGACCTCCGCTAGGTCCACGCCGAGGCGGGTGATGTGATCCTTCCGCCCCTCCTCGACCACCAGGTCGTAGATGCGCACTTCGCCATCTTTCCCCGTGCGCCTATTCTCCGATAGGCACCGCGGCGCGGCGGCCCCCGAGCGGCTGGCGACCGTGTGCTAAGCTGCCGCGGCGGCGCGATGATCGGGGGCTGTGACGTCCAACTTCGGCCCATCCCGTTGCGGCCGCCGGTGCCGGCGAGTCCCGACGGTCGCGGGGCGGTCCCTGGTTCCGTTGACCCGGCTCCGCGCGGACGCGACCGGGCAGAGCGCAAGGAGGCGACGGTGGAGCGACAGGCGAAGGAGACGGCAGGGATCGGACGCGGGCGGATCAATCGGCGCGACGTGCTCGGCGCCGCCGCCGGTGCCGCGGTCGCGATCGGCGCGGTTGGGGCGACGGCGGCGAGCCCACGGCTCGGTCGCCGCAGCGCCTCGGTCCGCCGGGCGCAGGGCGCGACCCTCGAGATGTGGGGCTTCGACGAGGGACGGCTGGACTTCGCCAAGGCGGCGGCCGAGCTGCCCGCCTTCAAGGAGAAGCACCCCGACGTCACGATCAACTTCCGCCAGTTCCAGTTCGACCAGATGCACGACAAGCTCCTGGCCGCCCTCGCCAGCGGTCGCGGCGCCCCCGACCTGGCCGACGTCGAGATCGCCAAGTTCTCCCAGTTCATCAAGGGCGATCGCATCCCTTTCGTCCCCCTCAACGACCGGATCGGGGCCGAGATCGAGAACATCTACGCCCCCGCCGCCAGCGACCCCTGGAGCTTCGGCGGCCAGATCTACGGCCTCGGCAACGAGCTGAACGCCGTGGTCTTCGCCTACCGGACCGACGTCATGGAGGCGGCCGGTATCGAGACCCCGTTCGAGACCTGGGATCAGGTGATCGAGGCGGGCAAGGCGGTCTCCACCGGCGACGCCAAGCTGTTCGGCGTCCACGACCTCGCCTTCGGCGACTGGTTCATGATGTCCCAGCACGCCGGCACCTCCCTCTTCGACGCCGAAGGCAACTACCAAGGCGATTCGCCCCTCAGCGTCGAGGCGATGCAGTTCCTGCACGACCTGGTCTACGAGCACGAGATCGCCGGCATCGCCCCCGCCGACGCCCAGAACAAGTGGGACTCGCCCGCCTACTGGGCCGCCTTCAAGGCGGACAAGTTCGTCGCCCTCTGGGGGCCGCCGTGGCACCTGGGCAGCTTGATGAGCAACGTCGAAGAGCAGTCGGGCAAGTGGGCGGTCCAGAAGCTCCCGAGCGGGCTCGGCGAGAGCCGCCCGACGGCCAACTTCGGCGGCACCGGCCAGGTGATCACCGAGCAGTCGGAGAACCAGGACATCGCCTGGGATCTGATCCAGGCCGGCAACCTGACGGTCGAGGGCACCCTCAACGACTTCGAGGCCCGCACCGTCTACCCCGCCTACATCCCGACCTACGACGAACCGGCGTTGCAAGCCACTTCGGAGTACTTCAGCGGCGCCAAGATTGGCCAGGAGTACGCCGCCGTCGCGCCCGAGCTGCCGCCCTTTAACCAGTCCCCGAACTTCAACGACGCCGTCCTCGCGATGGAGCGGCTCGTGATCACCCCGGTGATGAACGATCGGGCGGAGCCGGAGCCCGCCCTCCAGGAGTTGGGGGCCGAGGTCGAGCGTCTCGCGGGGTAGCGGAGCGGTGGCGGGCTAGCGGAGCGCTGGTCGGTCGCGGGGCGGTGGGGCCGCCATCGTCCGCTTCCCCAAGACTGACCACCGCCCCCGGTCGTGCCGAGCCGCACCGAGCCGCGTCGGTCGAGGCCTCGGTGCCCGCCGCCGCGAGCGCCGAGGACGGTTGCCGCGCGCGCTCGCGCGGCGGGGGCCGGGGCCGGCGGGGCCGGGGCCGCGGCCAGCCGCGAGCTCGCAGGCATTGCG
>JBBSNJ010000044.1:0-10380 GCA_038232775.1 Thermomicrobiales bacterium | reverse complement strand
TTGATCGGCGCGGTGCTCGAAGTTCTGGATGAGACGTTCGAGCGGCACCACGGCATTTTTCTCGATCAAGGAACGTCGCTCCTGGAGACGCTGCGGCGGATCGACCACCGCCGGGCCTCGATCCCGGTCGGCGGCGGCGGCGCCTCGCTCGCGGCCCAGGTCGCCCACGTCACCTTCTACTTGGAGGTCTTGGAGGGCGACCTCCGCGGGGAGGACGTCGGCACGGTCGATTGGGGCGAGATCTGGCAGACGGTCGAGAGCGTCACCGCCGAAGCGTGGGACGCCCTCCGCGCCGACCTGGAGCGG
This sequence comes from Thermomicrobiales bacterium, assembly GCA_038232775.1. Classification (GTDB taxonomy): domain Bacteria; phylum Chloroflexota; class Chloroflexia; order Thermomicrobiales; family UBA6265; genus JBBSNJ01. Next base: position 10,074 of record JBBSNJ010000044.1, on the reverse strand, counting down.
ACCTATCGCCGAGTCGTCGCCGAGTTGCGCGCCGCCGAGAGCTGGGAGGCGGCGCCGCACCTGGAGGTCGCCCTCGCTGTCGTCGTCCACACCGCCTACCACCTGGGCGAGATCCGGCAGGCATTGTGCATGCTTGGCGCCGGATCGGGGACAGAGGCGTGATCGCTTAGCGCCCCAAACCCGGATCGGACCGGAATTCGCCGGGCACCGGCGGTGTGAGGATCGCGGCCGCCGACGCCATCGCCGTACGACCGAGTAAGATTGAGGGACTGGCGTCGGCCATCGCCATCCCCGGCGCGGTCGAGCCAGCGACCGCGCCGCCGCGCCGCGTCTGACAGCGGGTGCCTTCTTGCGCTGGACGGAGTGACGGGTTCCGCGCCCCGTCCGATATGCCCGTGCCACCGCCGTTCGCCGAGGACCGACCTTTGGAGCTACGCCTGATCCGCAACGCCACCCTCAGCCTCGACTATGCCGGACGCCGCTTGCTGACGGACCCATTCCTGGCGCCGCGCCACAGCCTTCCCTCCTTCACCGGCCGCTCCTCCAACCCGCTGGTCGAGCTGCCGGTCCCCGCCGCGGCGGTGCTGGCCGGGGCGGAGCTGACGATCGTTTCCCACCGTCACGCCGACCACTTCGACCCCCTCGCCCAGGAGCTGCTGCCCAAAGCGACGCCGATCGTCTGCCAACCGGGGGATGCGGATGCCATCCGGCGCCTCGGCTTCGCCGATGTCACCCCCCTAACCGGCGAGCTGACGTGGCGGGGGATCACCTTCGCCCCCGTCCCCGGCGCCCACGGCAGCGGCGACGTTCTGGCCGAGATGGGGCCGACGATGGGCGTCATCCTGCGGGCGCCGGGCGAGCCGACCCTCTATTGGACCGGCGACACGGTGCTGACCCCGACCCTGCTTGACGCCATCGAGCGCCACCGCCCCGACGTCATCGTCACCCACTCCGCCGGCGCCGTCTGGGGCGCGGGAACCTTGATCGTGATGGACGCCGCGCAGACGATCGCCGTCTGCCGGGCCGCGCCGGCGGCGGTCGTCGTCGCCGTCCACCTCGAGGCGCTCGACCACGGCACCGTCTCCCGCGCCGACCTCCGCGCCGCCGCCCGCGCCACCGGCATCACCGACGACCGCCTCCGCATCCCCGCCGTCGGTGAGGCGCTGCGCCTGGTCCGCCCCGATCACCGACCGGGCGACGCGGCGACCCAGGCGCGGGCGTGAGGTTCTGCCCCTGACCCGACCCCGAACTGGAGGGACCAAACGTGGCCGTAGACCGCACCTTCGCCCTGATCGGGGCGCCGACGAGCGCTGGCGCCTGCGCCCCCGGCCAGGAGCGGGCGCCGCGGGCGCTGCAGCGGGCCGGGCTGGTCGAGCGGCTGACGGTCGCCGTCGTCGACCGGGGCGACGGCCCGGTCTGGCGCTGGCGCCCCGACCCCGCCAATTCGCGGGCGCAGAACCTCTGAGCCGGTCGTCGCCCAGAGCCGTCGCGCCGCGGCCGAGGTCGGGGCGGCGGTCGCCGCCGGCCAGCTCCCCCCTCTCCTCGGCGGCGATTGCACGCCGGAGCTGGCCACCGTCGCCGGCTTTCTGCCGACCAGGGAGCGCCCCGGTCTCCTCTATCTCGACCTCCACCCCGACCTCAACGTGCCGAGTTCGGTCCCCGCCGGCGCGCTCGATTGGATGGGGATGGCCGACGCCCTCGGCGAGGAGCGGGCCGCCCCCCGCTCTGAGCTGCGTCGGCTCCCGCTTTCCCCTGCTGGCGAACGACGACCTCTGCCTTTCGCCATGGGACTGCTGACCTATCTTCTCAACCCCAAGATCGCGGTTCTCTACGTCTCGCTGCTGCCCTAATTCGTCGACGCCGGACGCGACTCGGTCCTTGGCCAGTCGCTCGCCCTCGGGTTGACCCAGATCGCGGTCAGCTTGACCGTCAACGCCTCGATCGTCGTCTCCGCCGGCGCGCTCGCCCTCCGGCTGCCGCGTCGCCCCCTCTGGCTGCGCCTCCAACGCTGGTTCATGGCCATCGCCCTCGGCCTCCTCGCCCTCCGCCTCGCCACCGAGCGTGCCCGCCGCTAGCCGCACGGCTGGCTCGCTCGTCGCTTGCCCCCCGCCCGTCGCCTCCGCCCCCGGCTCCTCGGCGACAACCGGGTGGCGTTGGTATCCTCCCCCGTCGGGTCAGGGATAGGTCCAGCACGGCGGATGAGCGACGGAGCAGGCGGCGAATGTTCGAGACGCGGACCGTGCCGGATGAGCACGTCACTGCACCGGATGGATCGGAGGTGCGGCCCCTGCTCGCCACCGGCGGCGGCTCGATGGTCCACGTCACCCTGCCGGCCGGCGCCACCTCGCTGGCGGTCAAGCACCGCACCGTCGAGGAGCTCTGGTACTGCCTGGCCGGGCGCGGCGAATTCTGGCGCAGGCTGGGTGACCGGCAGGCGGTCGTCCCCCTCGCGCCCGGCACGTCCCTCTCGCTCCCGGTCGGCACCCACTTCCAGTTCCGCGCCCTCGGCAGCGAGCCGCTCCGCTGCCTCCTCGTTACCATGCCTCCCTGGCCTGGCGAGGGTGAAGCCGTCCGCGTCCCCGACCACTGGCCGACCACCCCCGACAGCCCCGCCCCCGACCCGGCCTGAAGCCGCGCCACCGGGTGGCCGAAGCTCCGCTGCCCCGACCCGGTCAACCCCGCCGCGAACCGCGGGAGAGCCGGGTTGGACCGCGGCGGCGCCAGCGGTCGAACCCCCCCCGCTCCCGTTCGTCCCGGGGCACCGAGGAAGACAGCGACCGGGGCGCGGAGCCGGGGCGGAGGGCGCGGTGCCGGGAAACGGACGCCATCCCCCGGTGTTCGGTGGCGGGCGCCCCCCGCTTCCGGTGCCACCCGCTCCTCGCCAGCCAGCGCTCCGTTCGCGCCCCGATCAACCGCCCCGGCCCCGACCTGTCACGCCCGCTGCCCCCCGTTCGTCCTCTCTCCAGGAACAACGGCGGCGGGCGACCCGGCCCGCCGCCCACGGCCGACAGCCAGAGGAGGACCCCATCATGGCCCGGATCGACCCCGTCGGCGGGCGGCGCGCCCCGCTCCTGCTCCGCGCCCTCAACCTGGCCAGCCGCCGCTTCGTCGGGCGGGAGTTGGCGCCCCTCCAGATCCTCGCCCACAGCCCCGGCTTCCTCCTCCCCTACCTGGCGACCCTCGGCCTCGTCCGCGGCCGGACCGAGCTCGACCCCGCCGTCCGCGCCCTGGCGATGCAGCTCGCCGCCGCCGTCAACGGCTGCGCCTGGTGCCTCGACTTCGGCCGGGCCGAGGCCGAGAAAGGGGGCGTCCCCCCTGCCAAACTCCGCGCCGTCGCCGACTACCACCGCGACCCCCGCTTCTCCCCGGCCGAGCGGACCGCCCTCGCCTACGCCGCCGCCGTCACCCAGGTCGGCGCCCGCGTCCCCGACGACCTCTTCGCCGCCCTCCGCCGCCACTTCTCCGAACGCGCCATCGTCGAGCTGACCGTCGCCGTCGCGATGGAGAACGCCTTCAACCGGATCAACGCCCCGCTCGCGATCGAGGCCCAGGGGTTCTGCCCGGTCCCGGCCCTCCCCGCCGCCGCCCCAACCGCGGCCTGAGGCGATGGCCGGTCAGCCCCTTCCCGACCGAGCCGCCGCCGTCGGCGGCGCGGCCCCGGCCGGAGACGCCATGAGCGACGCCGACGCTGCCCCGCGGCACCGCCCCCTCCTCTTCGCCATCGCCTACCGGATGCTCGGCACCGTCGCCGACGCCGAGGACGCCGTCCAGGAGACCGCCCTCCGCTGGCACCGCGCCCTCGCCGCCGGCGAGCCGATCGCCGCCCCCAGGGCCTGGCTCTCGACCGTCGTCACCCGCTTTTGCCTCGACCAGCTCCGGTCCGCCCGCGTCCAGCGCGAAGCCTACGTCGGCCCCTGGCTGCCCGAGCCCCTCGTCGCCGCCGCCGCCGCCGCCGCGCCCGACCCCGACCCCGCCGACGAGGCCGCCCTCGCCGACTCCCTCTCGACCGCCTTCCTCCTCCTCCTCGAGACCCTCACCCCCAAGGAGCGCGCCGTCTTCCTCCTCCACGACGTCTTCGCCTACGAGTACACCGAGATCGCCCCCGTCGTCGCCGAGAGCCCCGCCTACTGCCGCCAGCTCGCCCGCCGCGCCCGCGCCCACCTCGCCGCCCGCCGCCCCCGCTTCCCCGCCGACCCGGCCGACCAGCGGCGCCTGACCGAGCGCTTCCTCCGCGCCTGCCGCGACGGCGACCTGCCGGCCCTGCTCGCCACCCTCGCCGACGACGTCACCGTCTGGTCGGACGGCGGCGGCCGCGTCACCGCCGCCCGCAAGCCGGTCGTCGGCCGCGACAAGGCCGCCCACTTCCTGCTCCACCTGATCAAGCAGGCGCCGCCGGCGACGACCGTCCGCCTCGCCCCGGTCAACGGCCGGCCGGGCCTCGTCGTCGCCGTCGCCGGCCGCCCCTTCAGCGTCGTCAGCTTCGAGATCGACGCCGGCGCCATCCGCGCCGTCTACGTCGTCGTCAACCCCGACAAGCTCCGCGCCGTCCCCTCCCCCGCCCTGGACCAGGAGCCGGACGAACCCGGCCGATCCGCCCAACCCGGAGCCGCTCCATGCCCGCCGCCCCGCCAGGGCCCTTTCGTTCTCCGTGCCGCCCGCGTGTCTGCCCCCCAGCCCTGGCCGGCTCCAGCCGGGTTCGACGCTTCAGCCCCCGGGGTAAGCCTCGATCGGTCCGGGCGACTGCCGGTCCCGCCCCAGGCAAGGCAAAACGACAGGGCCCCGCCGCCCCCGCCACTCCAAGACGACCATGCTATCCTCCCTCCCTTGCCGCTATGCCGCCCCGCCGCCTCCCCGCGAGCCCCCGCCGATGTCGACCACCCCCGAGGCCGTCGCCCGCATCGCCATCGACGCCGCGCTCGAGCGCGCCGGCTGGGCCGTGCAGGACCGCGCCGCGCTCAACCTCTACGCCGCCCGCGGTGTCGCCGTCCGCGAGTTTTCCCTCCCCGGCCACGGCGAAGCCGACTACCTCCTCTTCGCCGACGGCGACCCGGTCGGGGCGGTCGAGGCCAAACCGGTCGGCCACACCCTGACCGGCGTCGAAATCCAATCCGCCAAGTACGGCGCCGGTCTCCCGCCGGAGCTCGACGCTCCAGTCCGCCCCCTCCCCTTCCTCTATGAAACCACCGGCGTTGAGACCCAGTTCACCAACCGCCTCGACCCCGACCCCCGCAGCCGCCGCCTCTTCGCCTTCCACCGCCCCGAAACGCTCGCCGCTTGGGTGGCCGCCGTCGCCCCCACCCCACCCCAAAACGGCCGTCTCGCCGCCGAGGAGCGCCCACCTTACGACCTCCGCCCCACCTTTCGCGGTCGCCTCCGCGCCATGCCCCCCCTCAACCCCACCGGCCTCTGGCCCGCCCAACGGCAAGCAGTCGAGAACCTGGAGCGCTCCCTCGCCGCCGACCGCCCCCGCGCCCTGATCCAGATGGCCACCGGCAGCGGCAAGACCTTCACCGCCATTAGCAGCATTTACCGCCTGATCAAGTTCGGCGGCGCCGAGCGCGTCCTCTTCCTGGTCGACCGCGCCAATCTCGGCAAGCAAGCCCTCCGCGAGTTCCAGGGCTACGTGACCCCCGACGACGGCCGCAAGTTCACCGAGCTCTACAACGTCCAGCGCCTGACCTCGAACACGATCGACCCCGTCAGCAAGGTCGTCATCACCACCATCCAGCGTCTCTACGCGATGCTCCAGGGCGAGGCCGAGTTCGACCCCGCCGCCGACGAGACCTCCCTCTTCGACGCTCCCCCGCTACCGCGCGAGCCCCTCCCGGTCGCCTACAACCCCGATCTCCCAATCGAGTTCTTCGACGTCATCTTCACCGACGAGTGCCACCGCTCCATCTACAACCTCTGGCGCCAGGTCTTGGAGTACTTCGACGCCTCCCTCGTCGGCCTCACCGCCACCCCCTCCACGCAGACGCTCGGGTTTTTCAAGCAGAACCTGGTCATGGAGTACGGCCACGAGCAGGCCGTCGCCGACGGCGTCAACGTCGACTTCGACGTCTACCAGATCCGGACCCGCATCACCGAGGGCGGCTCGGTCGTCGAAGCCGACTACTGGGTCGACCGCCGCGACCGCGCCACCCGCGCCCGTCGCCTCGAACGGCTCGACGACGACTTCGCCTACGCCGCCAAAGACCTCGACCGCGCCGTCGTCGCCGAGGATCAGATTCGGACCGTCGTCCGCACCTTCAAGGAGAAGCTCTTCACCGAGATCTTTCCGGGCCGGAACGAAGTCCCCAAGACCCTGATCTTCGCCAAGGACGACTCCCACGCCGACGACATCGTCCAGATCGTCCGCGAGGAGTTCGGCCGCGGCAACGAGTTCGCCCAAAAGATTACCTACCGCACCACCGGCGTCTCCCCCGAGCAATTGATCAAGGAGTTCCGCACCGATTACTACCCGCGGATCGCCGTTACCGTCGATATGATCGCCACCGGCACCGACATCAAGCCGCTCGAGATCGTAATGTTTCTGCGGTCCGTCAAGAGCCCCAACTTCTTCGAGCAGATGAAGGGGCGCGGCGTCCGCGTCATCAACGACACCGACTTCCAGGTCGTCACCCCGGGCGGGCACGCCAAGACCCACTTCGTCCTGATCGACTGCGTCGGCGTCACCGAGCAGGAGTTCCACGACGCCCAGACGCTCGAACGCCAGAAGCACGTCCCCCTTAAGCGCCTGCTCGAAGCCGTCGCCCTCAACCGCGTCGACCCCGACCTCGTCTCCTCCCTCGCCGCCCGCCTCGCCCGCCTCGACCGCCGGCTCGACCCCGCCGCCCGTGCCACCCTCGCCGAAACCGCCCCCGGCCACCCCCTCCCCGCGCTCGTCGCCGGTCTCGTCGCCGCCCTCGACTCCGACGCCCAGCTCGCCGCCGCCCGTACCGCCGCCGGTCTCCCGCCAGACGCCGAGCCGCCGCCGGACGCCCTCGCCCTCGCCACCAAGCGCCTGCTCCGCGAGGCGGTGAAACCGCTCGCCGCCAACCCCGCCCTCCGTCAGGCGATTCTCGACGCCCAGCGCCGCGCCGACCAGACCATCGACACCGTCTCCCAGGACGACCTCCTCCACGCCGGCTTCTCCCAGGACGCCCGCGACCGCGCCGGCGCCCTCGTGGCATCCTGGGAAACCTTTATCGCCGAGCACAAGGACGAGCTGACTGCCCTCGAGATCCTCTACGGCCAGCCCTACGCCGCCCGCCTCCGCTTCGCCGACCTCAAGGCGCTCGCCCGCGCCATCCAGACCCCGCCTCGGGCCTGGACCGCGGACGCCCTCTGGCGCGCCTACGAAACGCTCGACCAGGGGAAGGTTCGCGGCTCGGCGGGAACCCAACTGACCAACCTCGTCGCCCTCGTCCGCTACGCCCTGCGCCAGGACGACGAGCTCGTCCCCTACCCCGAGCAAGTGGCGACCCGCTACGCCGCCTGGCTCGCCCAGCAGGAAGCCGGTGGCCGCCGCTTCACCCCCGACCAGCGCCGCTGGCTGAACCTGATCCGCGACCACGTTGCCGCCAGCCTCCGCATCGACCCCACCGATTTCGACTACGCCCCCTTCGCGCAAGAAGGGGGGCTGGGCCGGGTCCATCAGCTTTTCGGCGACGATCTTGACGGGCTGCTGGCGGAGTTGAACGAGGTACTGGTGGCGTGATGCAGCTAGAGTACGGAGATCGGGAGGTCGACGAATCAGATCCATTACCCAATGGCTGGACTTGGGCAAGCGTAGAGCAGCTAGCTGCTCCCGAAGCGAATGCCATCACCGACGGACCGTTCGGATCGAAGTTGAAGACCTCCCATTACACGCCGTCCGGGCCGCGAGTTATCCGCCTACAGAATATTGGGCGAGGCGTCTTTGTAGATGCTCATGCACACATCTCTGAGGAGCACTTCCGATCATTGGCGAGACACGAGGTAGATGCGGGGGATGTTGTCATCGCTGCCTTGGGTGAAACCCTGCCCCGGTCGTGCGTCATCCCTGCATCGGTCGGACCCGCCATCGTCAAAGCCGATTGCATCCGTGTGAAACCCGATCACCGCCTGGTCGACGCCAAGTACCTGAATTTCGGGCTCAATACGGAAGCAACGCGCGCTAGGATCGCCAAGATCATTCATGGTGTGGGGCGACCGCGGCTCAATCTTGGGGAGGTCAAGTCGATCACGATCCCCATGGCACCGCCGAGCGAACAGCACCGCATCGTCGCCGCCATCGAGGAGCAGTTCTCCCGCCTCGACGCCGCCGTCGCCTCCCTGGAGCGCGCCCGGGCGGGACTCAAACGGTACCGGGCAGCCGTGCTTGCGGCGGCGTGTTCGGGGCGACTGGTGCCAACAGAGGCGGAACTGATGAAGACCGAGCAGCGAGAGTTCGAACATACCAAGGGGACCACTCGTCGGATTCTGAAGCACAAACGTGAACAACCGAATGCTCGGATTCACGGGGTGATCAAGATCGACTCGAATCTCTTGCCTCGCATACCGGTTGGCTGGGCGTGGACTTCTGTAGAGCGGATCGGAGCAATTGGCGAGCAGGCTGTCTTGACTGGCCCATTTGGATCACAGCTTACGGCCAATGATTTCAGATCGAGTGGTGTTCCAGTTCTCACCATCGGTTGCCTTACTGACTCAGGAGTCTCTACGGACCGCGTGATGTACATCTCTGAGAGCAAGGCGCAGATGTTGGAAAGGTATCGGCTCGAATCCGGCGACTTCCTGTTCTCTCGAATGGCGTCCGTTGGTCGGGCGGGCGTTGTTCCAGTGAGCCTGAACGGAGCACTCTTCAACTATCATCTTATGCGTCTGCGACTGGCTCAACAAGCCATTTTGCCGGGGTATTATCTCAGCTATGTGCGAGGTTCGGAGGCTGTGAAAAATTACGTGAAGAGTGTGAATCATGGTGCAACGCGGGATGGCATCAACACAAAGCAGCTACTTGCCATGCCCGTCGCTCTTCCACCCCTCGCCGAGCAACACCGCATCGTCGCCGAGGTCGACCGCCGCCTCTCCGTTGTCGACGAGCTGGAAGCCACCGTCGCCGCCGACCTGAAGCGGGCCGAGCGGCTGCGGCAGGCGATCCTGCGGCGGGCCTTCGCCGGGGAGCTGGTGCCGCAAGACCCGAGCGACGAGCCAGCCAGCGTGTTGCTGGAGCGGATCAGGGCCGAGCGGGCATTACCACCGGCTCACGGCCGCGGCAAACGGCAGGTGGCGAAACCGAGGTTGACGACGCTCCCTCTCAACCTGGCGGGCGAGTAATCGAACTTGTCGCGCCTGCTGGCGGGCTATTATTGAGCCTATTCGATTCGCGTGGGAACGACGGGTTTGGCGCCCTCCAGGGGCGATCCGACCAGCGTCGGAGAGGAAGTGTCCCCCCCAGCCTGTGGGGACACTTCCTGAAACCTCAGGTCTTGCGGAATTGGCGGGCCGTAGAGCGGGTCGGTCTTGGCCGATCGGCCCATGCACAAGATCTGGTCGAAGAAGGCGAACATCCAGTAGACGTGGGTGGCAGAACGGCTCATCCATGCTACCGAAAACACGTTGCCCTGGGTGTGGAAACCGTCGAGTCCAAGTTGGATGAACGAGTCCGCGAATTCGCGCCGCTCGCCTCGGCTGACGATGTTGGCGGCGACCTCATCCGGCTGCTTGACCTCGCCGAACACTGCATAGTGCAGTCCGCGCACCACGGAGATCAGGGCTTTCCTTACCGGCTCGAAGTCGATCGGGATTTCGTAGTTGTCTCTCACCCATAGCCCGTTGGGAGTGATCTCCGAAACCGACCGTCCGTCGTAGAAGCGATCCATTAACCGGACTCGGTTCGTGGAGGCGGCCTCCACGAGTTTCGTGTCGAATACACGTTGCGCCTCAGGGTGTGCGCTCGCGTCGACGTCAATCAGGACGTAGTGTTGCAGCGAGCCGTCAAATCGTCCCTTGGCCTCGTTGCAGGGACTGCACGCGGGCATGGTCAAGAAGTTCTTGATTGATCGCCGGGCTTCGTCTGTGTAGAGGCACTGTGGCACCACATGGTCGCCGGTGGAA
>JBBSNJ010000043.1:0-10413 GCA_038232775.1 Thermomicrobiales bacterium | reverse complement strand
GTGATCGCGGCCGCGATCATCGGCGGCACCAGCCTGATGGGGGGGGAGGGGACGGTGCTCGGGGCGGTGCTCGGGGCGGCGATCATCGGTGTCCTCGAGAACGGGATGGTGCTGCTCCAGGTCAACACCTTCGCCCAGCAGGCGGTGACGGGGACGGTGATCATCCTCGCCGTCGCGATCGACATCTGGCAGAAGCGGCGGCGGCAGCGGGTGCGCACCCGCCGCGTCGGCGCGGTGCCATGACGGGGAGGAGGTGAGCGACGAGGCCGCCGCCCGGACGACCGGCGGCGGTCGGAGCGGAAGCACACGGTTCCTCGACAGCAGCGGGCGTGACGACGCGCCCGATCAGTTGGATGCTCGGTCGCGGCGGCGCGACCGCAGGAGGGCGACGATGAACGAGCGAGCCAAGATCGACGCGGGGCGGTTGAGCCGGCGGCGGGTGTTGGGGGGCGCGGCGGTCGGGGCCGCGGCGGTGGCGCTGCCGGGCGGTCGGCGGTGGGCGCTCGCCCAGGATGCAACCCCGGCCGGGACGCCGGCGGCGGCGTGCCCGCAGCCGATCGACGCGGACCGGCTGGCGTCGGTGCCGCGGCTGGCGGAGGGGACGCGGCCGAGCGTCGCGATCGTGCCGAAGCTGGTCCACCCCTTCTTCGAGGACACGCGGGTCGGGGCCGAGCAGAAGGCGGAGGAGCTGGGGGTCGACTTCCAGTGGGTGGCGCCGCCGACCGGCGACCCAGCGACCCAGGTCCGAATGATCGAGGACCTCGTCTCCCGCCAGGTGAACGCGATCGTGATCTCGCCGAACGACCCGGCGTCGGTCCAGCCGGTGATCGCCGATGCGGTCGGCCGCGACATCCTGGTGATGACCTTCGACTCCGACTCGCCCGACAGCGAGCGCCTGCTCTACATCGGCACCGACAACATGACCGCCGGCCGGATTCAGGGCGAGACCTTGAACGAGCTGATCGGCGGGCAGGGCAAGATCGGGATCATCACCGGCGGGCTTGGTGCGCTGAACCTGAACCAGCGGATCGAGGGGCTGCGCTCGGCACTCGGCCCCGACGTCGAGGTGGTCGAGCCGGTCGCCACCGACGACGACGTGCAGCGGGCGCTCGGGGTCAGCGAGGCGCTGCTGCGGGGCAACCCCGACCTGACGGGCGTTGCTTGCGTCAGCGCCACCGGCGGCGCAACCCTGGCCCAGGTGCTCCAGTCGCCGGAGTTTTCCGAGCGGGCCGCCCAGATGCAGATCGTCGCCTTCGACGATCTCGAGGAGACGATGCGGGCGATCGAGGACGGCATCATCGCGGCGACGATGGTCCAGCGGCCGGTCCAGATGGGGGTCCTCTCGATCCTCTACGCCTCCGAGATCTTGACCGGCGGCGAGGAGCCGGCCTGCGCGATCGTCGACACCGGCGTCACCGTCGTCACCGAAGCGAATATGAACGACTACACGAAGTAGGGTCCGGGCGGCTGCGGTGAGCGGGGCGGGCGAGGTTCCCTCCCCGCTCACCGCCGGCGCCCGCGGGCAGCGGGGAGGGGGCGATGACGGAGCGCCAGGCGGCGGCGGGCGGAGCCGAAGCGTCGACGGTCTCCGTCGACTCCGGAGTCGAAGCGACTGCCGCCTCCCCGCTGCTCGAGGCGCGCGGGATCGACAAGCGGTTCCCCGGCGTCCACGCTCTCGATCACGTCTCGCTGACCGTGCGGGGCGGCGAGGTGCTGGCGCTGCTCGGCGAGAATGGGGCCGGCAAGAGCACCCTGATGAAGATCCTCTCCGGGGCGATCCAGCCCGACGAAGGGGAGATCCTGATCGACGGCCGGCCGGTGACGATCGGCGGGCCGGCGCGGGCGCAGGCGCTGGGGATCGGCATCATCTACCAGGAATTGAGCTTGATCGACGCCCTCAGCGTCGGCGAGAACGTCTTTCTGGGGAACCTACCGTGTCGGAGCGCGAGCGGCGGCTGGCGGGTCGATTGGCCCGAACTCTGGCGGCGGACCGCGGCGCTGATCGAGCGGGTCGGGGCGGCGGTGCGGCCGCGCACGCTGGTCCGCGACTTGAGCGTGGCCCAGAAGCAGATGGTCGAGATCGCCCGCGCTCTAGCCCGCAACGTCCGCATCCTAATCCTGGACGAGCCGACCTCGTCGCTGACCTCGCGCGAGACGGCGACGCTGTTTGAAATCATCGCCGGCCTGCGGCAGGAGGGGGTCGGGATCGTCTACATCTCGCACCGCCTGGAGGAGGTCTTCACCATCGCGCAGCGGGTGACGACCCTGCGCGACGGCCAGGTGGTGGGGACCGTCCCGATCGCGGCGGCGACCCACGACGGGTTGGTCCGGATGATGGTCGGGCGCGACCTCTCCCGCTTCTTCGCCCAGGCGCGGCCGGCGATGGGGCCGGTGCGGTTGGAGGTGCGGGGGCTCTGCCGGGAGGGCGTGCTGCGCGACATCTCGCTCGCCGTCCGCGGCGGCGAGGTCGTGGGGATGGCAGGTCTGGTCGGGGCCGGGCGGACGGAGTTGGCCCGCTGCCTGTTCGGGGCCGACCCGTACGACGCCGGGGAGGTGCTGCTCGACGGGGAGCCGGCGCGGATCCGCTCGCCGCGCGACGCGGTGCGGGCGGGGCTCGGCTTGGTGCCGGAGGACCGCAAGCTGCAAGCGCTGATCCTGCGGATGGCGGTGCGGGAGAACATCTCGCTGCCGGTGCTCGACCGGCTCGGCTCGCCCGTCTTTCCGTCGCGGGCGCGGGAGCGGGCGCTGGCTGGGGGGTTCGTCGAGAGCCTGCGCATCCGGACCCCGTCGGCCGAGCAGCCGGTCGGCGCCCTCTCCGGCGGCAACCAGCAGAAGGTGGTGATCGCCCGCTGGCTGTCGACCGACCCGAAGGTGCTGATCCTGGACGAGCCGACCCGCGGCATCGACGTCGGCGCCAAGGCGGAGGTCCACGCCTTGATCGCGAAGTTGGCCGAGGACGGGGTGGCGATCCTGATGATCTCGTCCGAGCTGCCGGAGATCCTCGGCATGAGCCACCGGGTGCTGGTGATGCGGGAAGGGCGGATCGTGGCCGACATCCCGCGGGCCGAGGCGACCGAGGCGGGGATCGTGGCGGCGGCGACGGGGCAGGGGGTGGCCGCGGAGTAGGTTGCGGCCGGCGCCGGTCGGACGCTGTCCCGCCGCACCGGAAGACCGTCAGGTCGATCGATCCCAGCCCCGCTCGGACAACGCGGTCGAACTCCCGTTGGCCCGCTCGTAGGCTTGGCCGTAGAGGTGGTAGACGGCGCAGCTGAAGTAGGGGAGGAAGAGGACGGTGGCGAGCGCGGTTCCGATGTCGCCGGCGCCGAGCGGGCCGGACGGGGAGCCACCCAAGCGGAACCCAATTCGGGCGATGCCGGCGCCGAGGGCGAAGGCGGCGCCGTAGCCGACGGCGAAGATGAGCAGGATCAGCCCGTAGTCGCCCAGCCCGCGGCGGACGGTGCCGAACGCGGCGCCGGCGTCGAGGCCGTCGCGGAAGACGCCGGTCGCCGCCAACCTCGCCTCGGCGGCGGGGGAAATAAAGGCGAGCAGGAGCCCGGCGAGGAGACCGAGGAAGACGGCCCCTGGATCGCCGTCGCCGGGGGCGAGGCCGGCCAGCGTCAGCGGCAGACCCCAGACCGCGGTCACGCCCCAGAGCTTGAGACCGTCCCGGAGGAGGTCGCGGGGATCGCTCCATCTCGGGAGCGATTCGCCGTCGCCGGCGATGACCGCCCGCGTGATCCGGATCACGTAGCCGTAGATGGGGACGGTGGCGACGCCGGGGGCGAAGCTGAGCGAGAGGTCGAGCAGCGGATCGCCGGTCGGCTGCGAGCCGCCGGCGACGAGCGCGGCGACGAGGCCCGCGACCGCCGGCAGGAGGGCGCAGAGCGCCAGCAGCAGTAGCTTGCGCTTCCAGCCCGGGCCCCGGAAGACGAAGGTGAACGCCTGGTTGATCTCCACCGCTGCTGATTCCCCCCATGGCCGCGGGTCCGTTTGGCGGCGGTCGTGCGCGGCGTCGCCCGTCCCCGTCGGACGGGATCGGCCGGGGCACCGTAGTCGCCGCCGCCGCTGCCGCCGCCGCTGCCGCTCGGGGCGGCGTGCTCGGCCGCGGAGCCTGGGACGGAAGGGCGGATCATCGCCGCCGAGAACTAGCCCAGCCTCACCAAGCGCGACCGGTGCTCGTCGCGGCGGAGGGCACTTCCGGTTGACCCCCAGGGGAGAGGCACTCCCCGCCGCGAAGAGCCCGCGGTCGATCCGCGGACCGTAGCCGACGATTGCCGATCCGGCAGCTAGGACCGAGCAGGACGGTGGCAGAGGAAGGTCGAGCCTCGACCGACCGCTATGGACACTCCTGGATTGAGCAAAACCCGCCAGAATGGCGGCCTCGCTCGGGGCGTTGGAAGCTGCGCGGGATCGGGTGACGAGCGTCGTTCGAACGAGGATTCCGCCCCGAGGGTTCCCAACGCCAGCGGTGGAAGGGCTGAGGGAGGCTTCGGTGAATACCCCGCGGCTCGGGGCCGACCCTCACCCCCCAGCCCCCTCTCCCGGTGCGCGGGAGAGGGGGAGCCAGCCGCCCTACCGACGTCCAGATCCCGGATGAGTCTACCAAGGGAGGGGTTGTCCCGGTGGGAGCTGCCGGCGGCGTCGGCGTTCGGTCAGGACTCCCTGGTAGACCCGCGACTGGACCCGCCGGAGACATTGGAGCCCCGGCGGCGGCCGGGGCTCAGGTCGAGTTGGGCCTTGGACGGAGGGGCGACGACCGGCGTCAGGCGCAGGCGCGGATGACGGTCACCAGGCGACCCTGGACCTCGACGTTGGCGGCCGGTGTGTAGATCGGCTCCATCGTCGCGTTCGCGGGTTGGAGGCGGACGCGGTCCCCCTCCAGGTAGAAGCGCTTGAGGGTCGTCTCCTTCTGGTCCTTGAGCCAGACGGCGACGGTCTGCCCGTTCTCGCACGTCTCCTGGTGGCGCAGCACCACGACGTCGCCGTCGTTGATCAGGGCGTCGACCATCGACAGCCCCTTGACCCGGAGGGCGAACAGCTCGCGCCCGAGGTTGCCGCTCGGCACGAGGTCGGTCCCAAGCTCGACCGTCTCGACCGTGTCGGCGCCCTCGAGGTCGCCCGGGACCGGGATCGGGAGACCGGCCGCGATCTGGCCGATGATCGGGATCGCGACCACGTTGCGGCGACTGTTGACGCGGCCGACCAGCTCGATGCCGCGGGAGATGCTCTTGTTGCGCCGGATCAGATCCCGCCCTTCGAGCACCTTGAGGTTGTAGTCGACGACGCTGGTCGAGGAGATGCCGAGGTCCCCCTGGATGTCCCGGATCGTCGGCGGGTAGGTGTTCTCTTCCAGGAAGCGCTCGATGAACTCGAGGATGGCCTGCTGTCGACGCGAAAGATCTTTCATGGCGGTGGGCATCCTCTCGTCGTGGCGGCGGGCGGTCGGCGCTCGTCGCACCGGGGCGCGGTCGGGGCCGGCCGCCCGAGGTGGCGAGACCGCGTGCTGGCCGCATTATAGGAACGAACATGCGTTCGTGTCAATCGACGGGCTGCCGGGCGCGCGCTCCCGATCAGAGACCGTGCCCTTCTCTCCGGGCTTCCATCGTTCGGCCGCGTCGGCCGAACACCGAAACTCCCGGGGATCGAGGGTTTGCCGTACCTGTGTCGTGCAGGCACTGATCGTCCAAGTGGTCCGCCTGGTTGTCGTGCAGCGTGTGCCGCGTAGTCAATCCCTGGTCGGCAGAAGCCTCTGGTGCTCGGGGCGGGAGACGATCGGACTCGGACAAATCCGGTGCCCCGCGAGGGCGGGGGCGCCCCCGGCGGCGGCGGGGGCGCCTCGGTGCCGACCGCGGGCGAGGCGAGGCGCTACACTTCGCCCAGTGCGGCCCGCCCTGTCCACCTGCTTCCCGTCCCGCCTTCGCGCGTCGAGCACCGACCGCCGCACCCGTTCACCGAGAGTCAAGCCGCCGCATGCACGACGCCGTCCTCGCGAAACTCGAGTACCCCGCGGTCTTGGCGCGCTTGGCCGAGCGCTGCCGGTTCGACGTCGCCGCCGCTCGGGCGCGCGAGCTGGGGCCGAGCGGCGACCCGGAGACGGTCGCCTACCTGCTCGACGTCACCGCCGAGGCGGTCGACCTGCTGACGAACTTCCCCGCGGTTGGGGTCGGCGGCGCCCGCGACGTCCGGCCGCAGACAGCCCGCGCCGCCAAAGGGGGGCGGCTCCAGCCGGACGAGCTGCTCCGGGTGCAGGATACGCTGGTCGCGGCCCGCACCCTGCGGCGCGCCTTTCTGCGGCTGCCGGAGGTCGAGGGCCGATTCCCCCAGCTCCTCCGCTTCGTCGACCACCTGACCGAGCAGCCGAGCCTGGAGACGGATCTCCGCCGCTCGATCGGCCCCCGCGGCGACGTGCTCGACACCGCCAGCGAGGCGCTGGGCCGCATCCGGCGGGAGGTGCGGACCGCCCAGGCGCGCCTGACGGAGCGGCTGAACGCCCTCGTCACCGGCGGCCGCTACGCGAACGCGCTCCAGGATACGATCGTCACCACCCGCGATGGGCGCTACGTGGTGCCGGTTCGGGCCGAGGCGCGGGGTGCCCTGCCGGGAGTCGTCCACGACACCTCGGCCAGCGGCCAAACGATCTTCGTCGAGCCGTTCGAGATCGTCGAGCTGAACAACCGCTGGCGCGAGCGCCAGCTCGACGAGCTGCACGAGGTCGAGCGGGTGCTCGACGGCCTGAGCGCCCAGGTGGGGGAGAAGGCGGAGGCGCTCGACACAACGGTCGAGGCGATCGCCGCCGTAGATCTGGCCCAGGCCAAGGCCCACCTCGCCTTCGACCTGCGGGCCACCCGGCCCCGCCTCTGGGTGGCGCCCGAGGGGGAGAGCGGGAGCGGCGGGGGCGTTCCCGACCACCCGACTCACCGCGTCTCGCTGCTGCGCGCCCGGCACCCGCTGCTCGATCAGGAGACGGTCGTCCCGATCGACCTCGAGCTGGGCGGCGACTTCCGGGTCTTGGTGATCACGGGGCCGAATACGGGCGGCAAGACGGTCGCCCTGAAGACGATCGGGCTGTTGACGCTGATGGCCCAGACCGGGCTCTACCTGCCGGCCGACGACCAATCGCTGGTGTCGGTCTTCCCGGCCGTCTTCGTCGACATCGGGGATGAGCAGAGCATCGAGCAGAGCCTCTCGACCTTCTCGGGCCACATGCGGACCGTGATCGGGATGCTCGACCACGTCACGGCCGACAGCCTGGTCCTACTCGACGAGCTCGGTGCCGGCACCGACCCGCAGGAAGGGTCGGCCCTGGCCCGCGCCCTGATCGGAGCACTGCTGGAGAAGGGGGCGCTGGCGGTGGCGACGACCCACTACTCCGAGGTCAAGGCCTACGCCTACGCGACGCCGGGCGTCGAGAACGCCTCGGTCGAGTTCGACCTGCGGACCCTCTCCCCGACCTACCGCTTGATGATCGGCGTCCCCGGCCGCTCGAACGCGCTGGCGATCGCGACCCGGCTCGGCCTGCCGCGGCTGATCGTCCGCCAGGCCGAGGCGCTGCTCGACCCGGACGAAGTCCGCGCCGACGCCCTGCTCCAGGACATCCGGCGGCGCCGCGACGAGGCGGACGCGATCGTGGTCCGCGCCCGCCAGACCGAGGAGGACGCCCAGCAGCTGCGGCGGTTGGCCGCCCGCGAGCTGCGGGAGGCGAGCCAGGAGCGGCAGGAGGCGCGGGCCGACGCCTTGGCCCAGGCCGAGGCGGAGCTGGCCGAGGTCCGCGAGACGCTGCGCCGGCTCCAGCGCGACCGGGAGACAGTCGCCGTGACGCGGGAGCACGTGGAGGGTCGCCGCCGCGAAGCCGAGCGGGCGGCCGACACGGTCCGCACCTTCCGGCGGGAGCGGGCCGCCCGGCCGGTGGCGGCGCCGGGCCTCTCCGGCCCCGGCGCCCGCCCGATCCGGGCCGGCGACCGGGTCCGGATCGTCGCCCTCAACCACGAGGGGGAGGTGGCCGCGGTCGACGACGGCCAGGCCGACGTCCTGCTCGGCGCGCTCAAGCTGCGGCAGCCGCTCGAAGCCCTGGAGCGCCTCGGCCGAGCCCCGACCGACCCGCAAGAGCGGCGGGGGATCAAGCCGCCGGCGCCGCCGGCGCCGGCGATCGAGCTCGACCTCCGCGGCTACCGGGCGGCCGAGGTCGAGGAGATGCTCGACGGCTACCTGGAGGACGCCTACCGCTCCGGGCTTCCCTTTGTCCGGATCATCCACGGCAAGGGGACCGGCGCCCTGCGCCAGGTCGTCCGCGACCTGCTGCGGGGCCACCCGGCCGTCGCCGGCAATCAGCTCGCGCCGCCGGAGCAAGGGGGAGACGGGGCGACGATCGCGACCTTGCGCGAGGCGTAGGGTCGCTCGCTTCGCGGTCGGGCGATCAGGCGGCGCGTCGCGGCGGCTGTCGATCAGTCGGCGAACAGGTCGTCGAGGTCGATCTGGACGCCCGGCAGCGCCGCGGCGCGAACGCCCCCGTGGCGGTCGAGGGTCTCGATGTCACGGCCGTCGGGCTGGAGGACCCACGTCGTCAACGTGCGGTCAACCTGATGAAGGCGCCAAATCTCCCGGTCGCCCCGCTCCATGTAATCAGGGATCTTCGTCTCCACATCTTACAGCGCTTTGCAGAAAAGTCGGCCGGCGGTCACGGAGTGGTTGGTTTGGTCACTGTCGCCCCGCGGGCGACGGGCGCAGCAAGCAGCGCCCCTACAGCCGTTCGCGGCCGGTCAACTTCGTTGCAACCCGCTTTAGTCGCCGGTCGACGGCGACTAAATCTCGAGCACCAGGGGCAGGGGTGCGCTGAAGGCGTCCAGTGCCTTGGGTTCACCGTGGGCGGCGGGGTCGAGCGCGATCGGGATGACGGCGAGATCCGGAATCAAGTAGTGCGTCGGCGAACGCCGGAGGCGGGCGTGGCCGAATCGGACCCGGAACTCGCGGCGATCGAGCTGACGCTGGAACGCCACCCCAAGTTGGGACATGAGGTCGCCGTGGCGAGCACTCCTCGCCGGTTTCTCCCGCAATGGATTCGTCGATCAACTCCCAGCGCGCCGTCGCCGGGCCGAGCGCGAAGCGACGGTACTCGTCTTCGCTCAGGGCGGCGCCGGTGGGGGCCATCCGTTCGACCGCCATCCCGCCCTCCTGGGTCGCGATCCCGTCATCCACCGTCTAGCCAAGCTGCCGATCAAGGCAACCGTGGCCGGTGCCCGCGAGGGGCGCGCAGCGTACGGCGACGCGGGACTCGGGACGACCGGCGCTGGCGGCTCCTGGGGCGGGGCTGGGGGACTTAACCTCCCCCGGCGCCTCCGGTCAATCCGTTCGCGATCGGCCGGTGCGGACGCGCGCCCGGCGCGGCTGGAGGCGATCGGAGCTGGCGGCGACGAGTGCAGCGGAGGCCGCGGCGCCGGCGAGCGCCGCGATCAGGAAGAGCGCCGACTGGGAAGCGTGCGGGCCGGCGGCGGTGCCGGTGCCGGTGCCGGTGCCGGTGCTGGGTACTCGATGCACAGGGATGGTGCTGTCCCTCGAGGGGAGGGAGGAGCAGGCGAAGTCGTCGCCATTCGGGTCGAGGTTGTAGGGGTCGAGGTCGTCGACGACGAGGTCTCTCGACTCCTCGAACACCTTCTGCGCTTCTTCCTGGAACTCGAAGTCGATGCAGTCGATGTCTTGGATGACGTCGACCTCGACGGTCTTGACCTCATCGGTGGGACGTTTTTGGGAGCCGTTGCGGTCGCGGCCCGAATTGCGGTCGCGACCGGAACCGGTGGAGTCGTCGAACGATGGGAGTTCTTCGCAGGCAACGCCGTCGAAGTCGGGATCGAGGTCGTTCGGATCGGAGTCGTCGGCGTCGAGCTCGTCCTGGGCGTCTTCTTGGAACTCGAAGTCGACGCAGTCGAGGTCGTCGTTCTGTTGGCTGTCACCGCCCGCGTTCCGGTCGCTACGGTTGCGATTGCCGCCGCCGCCGCCGCCGCCGCCGCCCCCGCCGCCGCCTCCACCCCCTCGGTCATCGGCGTTCTGTCCGCCGCCCCCGTCCGCCGAGTCGCGATTGCCGCGATTGCCGCCGTCATCGGCGGTTTGCTCGGTCGAGTCTTGGTCGGTGTCTTGGTTGATCGAGGGGAGGAGGGCGCAGGCGATGCTGTCGCCGTTCGGGTCGAGCTGGTTGGGATCGGACGGGTCGTCATCGAGGATCGCCTGGGCGTCCTCTTGGTACTGGAAGTCGGCGCAGTCGAACTCGTCCACTACCTCGTCGACGGGCTCCCCGTCGCCGGCGTCGTCCGCCGCCGGGGTCGGCTCGTCGCCCCCGTCCCGCTTGGTTGGCACCAGGGAAGGTCGCGGTCGCTTCCGCGACGGCAGGTCGTCGCAGGCGACCTCGTTGCCGTCGGCGTCGAG
>JBBSNJ010000042.1:0-10418 GCA_038232775.1 Thermomicrobiales bacterium | reverse complement strand
TCGCCCCCGCCGGGCCGGACTCGCTCGCCTCGGCCGCGCCGGAGGTGCCGGGGGCCGGAACGCGCTACTTCGCTGAGACGGGGCACAACCTGGCCGCGCCCTTCCGGGATCGCTGGGAAGCCGCCGGGGGACCGGCGACGCTCGGGGCTCCCCTCTCCGAGGAGCGCTACGCGACGGGCGCCGGCGGCGTCCTGCAGACGTTCGAGGGTTTGACGCTCCTCTACGACCCGGCGCGGGAGGTGCCCTTCGACGTCCGGGGTCAGGAGCTGGAGCGGGAGACGGTCGCCGGCCTGGCGCCGCGGACGGCCCGCGCCCGGGTCCCCGGCTGCGACGGGACCGACTCGACGTGCCTCTTCTTCGCCGAGACCGGTCACACCCTCGGCGGCGAGTTCGCCGCCTTCTGGCAGGCGTGGGGCGGTCAGGCGATCTTCGGCTTGCCGGTCTCGGAGCCGTTCCCGCTGGCGGAGGCGCCGGCGACGCCCGAGGCGGAGGCCGGGGTGTCCGCGCCCGCTGGCGGGGGGATCGCCCAGGTCTTCGAGGCCGCCGTGCTCGAGTCGGGCGCGGGTGGGGTGCGGGTGCGGCCGATGGGGCGGCTGGAGGCGGCGGCGGCCGGGCTGCTCGAGGCCGACCCGGCGTTTCGGCCGGCGCCGCCGACTGGCGGCACTACCTTCTTGGTCGCCGCCGAGGACGGGCTGCGCCTCCGCTCCGGACCTGGGATCGAGGCGGAGATGGTGGCGCTGCTGCCGGGCAACGCCGAGTTCATCGCCGACGCGACGCAGGCGGGCGACTGGGTGCCGGGCTACGCCGACGGCTTCTCCGGGTGGGTCTCGGCCAGCTACCTGGCCGCGCCGCCGCCGCTGCCGAGGCTCGACCTCTCCGACTGGAACCCCGAGGTTTGGCAGGGGGCGGCGCTCGGCCAGACCAACGTCCGGGCCGAGCCGACGACCGACTCCCGCGTCGTCAAGGAGCTCCTCTTCGGCGACGCGGTGACCGTCAGCGACTGGGTGGAGGGGGAGGAGGTGTTCGAGGGGGCCGACATGTGGGCCAAGATCGGCCGGGCGAGCTACGTCTACGGTCGCAACGTCGGCCGCAACGCGCCGGTCCAGCCCTTGCCGCCGCCGGTCGACGCGCCGCTCGATGGCCGCTGGGTCGACATCGACCTGACCCAGCAGTTGGTGGTCGCCTACGAGGGGCGGACCCCGGTCCGGACGGCGGTGACGACGACCGGGATGCCGGGCTGGGAGACGCCGCCCGGCTGGTACCAGATTTTGCACCGGGTGCCGAACGAGACGATGACCTCGGGGGCGATCGGGGCCGAGAACCACTACAAGCTGGAGGATGTCCTCTTCACCCAGTATTTCACCGACCGCGGCCACGCGCTCCACTTCGCCTGGTGGCGGACCGAGGAGACGATCGGCCGCCCCGGCAGCCACGGCTGCGTCAACCTCCTCCTCGACGACGCGAGGTTTTTTTGGGATTGGGCCAATCTGGGGACGCCGATCCTGATCCACCCCTGATCCCGACCGGTCCGCGCCGCGAAGATCGCCGTTTGGTCGGGGGCCGGCCCCGTTGCCCCCTTGGCGGCTGGCGTGCCGTGGTGTTCGGCCGCGGCGCCGTCTTCGGCGACGGCGAAACGCGGCCGTCCAGCAACCACGTTCCTGGGGCGGCAAGGGGCGGCAAGGGGCGGGAGAAGGGATGGGCTCTCGCTCCCGCAAAGAGGTTGGCGGGGGGCGGTCCGGCGGGGCCCGCGGGGGGGGACGATGGCGAGCTATCTCCTGGGAATCGACAGCGGGCTGACCCTGACCAAGGCGGTGGTCTTCGACGCCGGGGGGCGCGAGATCGGATTCGGTGAGGCGCGGGTGCCCCACGTCAACCCCAACCCGCGCTGGGTCGAGCGCGACATGGCGGCCGTTTGGAGCGCGTGCGCGGAGTCGGTTCGGTCCGCGCTGGCCGGCTCGGGAATCGGGGCCGAGGAGATCGTCGCCGTGGCGCCGACCGGGCACGGCGACGGCGTCTATCTGATCGACGAGGGCGGGGCCCCGGTGCGGCCGGCGGTCCTCTCCCTCGACAGCCGGGCAGTGGACGTCGTCGAGGGCTGGCGGGAGGACCGGGTGTTCGAAGCGGCGCTGCCGTTGACGGGTCAGCAGCCGTTTGCCGCCTCGCCCGCCCCCCTCCTGGCCTGGCTGCGAGAGCACGAGCCGGCGAGCTTCGACCGCACCCGTTGGCTGTTGACCTGCAAGGACTGGATCCGGTACCGGCTGACCGGCCAGATCGGCACGGACTTCACCGAGGCGAGCCTCGCCTTCAGCGACGTCGGAACGCAGCGGTCCAGCGAGCGGGCGCTCGACCTCTACGGACTCCGCGCGGTGGGTTCCTGGTTGCCGCCGGTGGCGACCAGCTCGGCGGTCGTCGGTGGGGTGACCGAGGAGGCCGCGGCCGGGACCGGCTTGCGGGCGGGGACGCCGGTCGTGGCGGGACTGCACGACGTCGATGCCAGCGCGGTCGGGACCGGCTGCGTCCGCCCCGGCCAGCTGGCGATCGTGGCCGGTACCTGGAGCATCAACGAGGTGATCTCCGCCGAGCCGCGGACCGACCCCCGCTGGGCCTGCCGCAATTTCGTCGAGCCGGGTCGCTGGATGAACATGGCTTACTCCCCGGCCTCGGCCACCAATCTGGAGTGGTTCGTGCGCGAGCTCTGCCCGCTCGAGACGGAGCGCGCGGCGGCGGTGGGGGAGTCTCCCTTCGCGCTTGTCGACCGCGAGGTGGCGTCGGTCTGGGGGGAGGAGGCGCGGGTCTTCTTCCACCCGTTCCTCTACGGATCGCCGCACGGCGACCGGGCCAGCGCCTCGTTCTTTGGGCTGCGGGGGTGGCACCGGCGGGGTCATCTGCTGCGGGCGCTGCTGGAGGGGGTCACCTTCAACCACAAGGCGCACGTCGACGCCCTGCGCTCGGCGTTCGCCGTCGACCAGGCGCGGTTGACCGGTGGCGGCGCCCAGAGCGAACTCTGGAGCCAACTGTTCGCGGACGTGCTCGGAGTCCCGATCGTCGTCACCGACGCGCGGGAGGCGGGTGCCCGCGGGGCCGCGTTCTGCGCCGGGGTGGGGGTGGGGATGTACGGATCGCTGGCCGAGGCGGCGGAGCGCGCCGTCCGGGTCGTCCGCGTCCACGAGCCGGACGCCGCGCGGCAGGAGGCGCTGGCGGAGTCCTACGCGACGTTCGCCGCCCTCGCCGCCGCTCTGGAACCGGTCTGGCCCCGAGTCGGCTGACCTCCGGCGGGCGCGTTCGGCGGTCCCGCGCCGGTGGTCGAAGTTGTCCAGGCGGCGCGGCGCCATGAGGGGCGATGCAGACGCGGACGGGGTGCGCTGGAGCTGGCCGCTATGCTTCCCCCGGCCGGTCGCCGGTCGCGCGCGAGCAGAACCCCCAGGAGCCGACGATGCCCCGCCCCGAACCGGAAGCGATCGAGCGCGTCCACTACGATCTGGTGGTGATCGGGGCCGGGGTCAACGGCGCCGGCATCGCCCGCGATGCCGCGATGCGGGGGCTGCGCACGCTGCTGGTCGACAAGGGGGACATCGGCGGTGGCACCTCGAGTTGGTCCACCCGCCTGATCCACGGCGGGCTGCGCTACCTCGAGCACGGCGAAGTGCGCCTGGTCCGCGAATCGCTGCGGGAGCGCGAACGCCTCCTGCGCAACGCGCCCCACCTGGTCAGACCGCTGCCGCTGGTGATCCCGCTCTACGAGGGGAACGTCCGGGCGCCGTGGGTGGTTCGGGCCGGGATGCTCGCCTACGATCTGCTCTCGTTCGACAAGTCCCTCCCCCGGCATCGAATGTGGTCGCGGCGGGAGACGCTGAGCCGGCTCCCCGGCCTGAACCAGGAGGGCTTGCGCGGCGCCGCCGTCTACTACGACGCCCAGGCGACCTTCGCCGAGCGGCTGGCGGTCGAGAACGCGCTCTCGGCCCGCGAGCACGGCGCGGCGGTGCTGACCTACGCTCGCGTCGATCGGATCGTGAGCGAGGGTGGGCGGGTGCGGGGGGTCGATCTCACCGACCTGCGGGGGGGAGGGTCGTTCCGTGCTGCCGGCGACGTCGTCGTCAACGTCGCCGGTCCCTGGGTCGATCAGGTGCTGGCCGGGGACGGAGCGCGGAGCGAGCGGTTGATCGGGGGGACGAAGGGGAGCCACCTCGTCGTCGACCGGTTCCCCGGCGCGCCCGCCAGCGCGCTCCACTACGAAGCGCGAGACGACCACCGTGCCGTGCTGATCGTGCCCTGGAACGGGCGCTACCTGATCGGCTCGACCGATACCCGCTACGAGGGGGACCTGGACGAGGTCCGGACCGACGAAGCGGAGATCGACTACCTGCTGCGCGAGACGAACGCGGTCATCCCCGGGGCCGGGCTCGACCGGGGCGACGTGCTCTACGCCTACGCCGGGGTCCGCCCCCTCCCGTATCAGGCGGCGGGCGCGGAGGCGGCGATCAGCCGCGACCACGCGATCATCGACCACGCTCCGAGTCCGCGCGGGCTGCTCTCGATCACGGGCGGCAAGCTGACCACCTACCGGGCGCTGGCCGAGCACGCGGTCGATGCCGTCTACGCGCAGCGCGGTCTCCGGGCGCCGCGCTGCCCGACCGCGGAGCTGGCGTTGCCGGGGGCGGCCGGGGTTGCCCTGCCCGCGTTCCGCCGCCGCTTCGTGGCCGAGAGCGGCTTGCCCGAGCGCTCCGCCCGGCGGCTGGTCGACCTCTACGGCGCCCGGGCCGCCGACGTGCTGGCGCTGACCGAGGACGCGCCGGAGCTCCGGCTGCCCTTCAGCCCGGCGACCGGGGCGATCGGGGCCGAGATCGTGATGGGGTTCCATCACGAGTTGGCCGAGACGCTGGTCGACGTTCTGCTCCGGCGGACGATGGTCGGACTCGAAGCCGGGGTCGGCCTCGACGACGTCGAGACGGCGGCGGCGGTCGGGCGGCGCCACCTGGGGTGGAGCGAGGCCCGGGCGCGCACCGAGGTCGAGCGATACCGGCGGTACGTCGAGCGATTCCTGCCGCGTCGCGCCGCGGATCGAGACGGGGGACGGGAGGCTCCGGCGGCATGGGTGGGGGTGACGGCGGAGGGCGACCGCGTCGGGTGAGCGGGGGCCGGGTGGCGGTCGGCGGGTCAGCGGGAGGGGGCGACCGAGGGGTGGGAGCTGCCGCCGCGGCGGCGGGCGCGGCCGACGAGGCGTTGGATCTCGCCGTTCTCCCAGGAGACGAGGAGCTGGCTGGCGTTGAAGATCGAGGAGTAGGTGCCGGAGACGACGCCGATCAGGAGGGCGAAGACGAAGGTGCGGGTGGTGCTGCCGCCGAAGAGGACCAGGGCGAGGAGGGTGAAGACGACGGTCAGCGAGGTGTTCAGGGAGCGGACGACGGTCTGGGCCAGGGAGTAGTTGACGACTTCCTCGAAGGAGGCGTCGACGCGGCGGGCGAGGTTCTCCCGGATGCGGTCGAAGACGACGATCGAGTCGTGGACCGAGAAGCCGATCACCGTCAGCATCGCGGTGACGAAGAGGGCGTCGATCTCGACCCCGGCGACGACGCCGAGGATCGAGAAGATGCCGACGACGACCAAGACGTCGTGGAGCATGGCGACGAGGGCGCAGATGCCGTAGAGGAAGGGATTCTGGGTGTTGCGGAAGGCGTAGGCCATGTAGAGGAGGATCGCGATCGAGGCGAGGGCGACGGCGAGGATGGCGCGGTTGCGGATCTCGGTGCTGACGGCGCCGCCGACGGTCGAGAACTCGCGCTCGTCGAAGGGGCCGAGGCGGTCGGTGAGGGCGGCCTCGATCACGTCCTTGCGCTCCGAGCCTTCGGTCAGCTCCGGCATCCGGATCAGGAAGTCGTTGTCGGTGGACACCCCGGTCCGCTGGATCAGGGTGTTGTCGTAGCCGTTCTCGGCCAGGACGGCCTCGATCTGGTCGCTGGTGGTGGGGGCCGCGAATTGGATCTCCCAGAGGGTGCCGCCGGTGAAGTCGATGCCGGGGCGGACGCCGAAGAGGATCAGCGAGACCAGCCCGGGCACGATCACGAGCAGGGAGATCAGGTACCAGAGGTGGCGCTTGGAGGCGAGCTTGGTCATCGTCGCGGAGCCCTCTGCGCGCCGGATCGCGGCGGCGTGGGTGGCGGGTGGGCCGCGGCGGCCCGCCCTCGTCGGCGAGGAGTGGGCGCCGGCGCCGGCCGAGCCGGGGCCGCTCCCGAGGTTGGGGTCAGTCGGCGGCGCCGGCGGTGGGGACGATCGGGGTCCGGCGCCCCCCGACGGCGAAGGCCCAGCGGTTGGTGGCGAAGCCGGTGTCGACCAGGAGGCGGAGGAAGGTGCGGGTGACGATGATGGCGGTGAACATGCTGACGGCGACGCCGATGAAGAGGGTCAGCGCGAAGCCGGTGATGATCGTGGTGCCGGTGTAGTTGCCGAAGAGGTAGAGGATGAAGGTGGTGATCATGGTGGTGATGTTGGAGTCGCGGATCGAGGGCCAGGCGTGGTCGAAGCCGGCTTCGATGGCGTTCGAGAGGGGGCGGCCTTGGCGGAGCTCTTCCTTGAGGCGGGCGAAGATGAGGACGTTGGCGTCGACGGCCATCCCGATCGAGAGGATGAAGCCGGCGATGCCGGCGAGGGTGAGGGTGACCGGAACCAGTTTGAAGATGGCGAAGACGATCGCGGTGTAGATGAGGAGGGCGAGGACGGAGACGAGGCCGGGGAGGCGGTAGAAGAAGATCATGAAGAGGGCGACGATGCTGAGGCCGACGGCGCCGGCGATGAGCGAGCGGTCGATCGAGTCCTGGCCGAGGGTGGGGCCGACGGTCCGGCTCTGGACGACCTCGAGCGGGACGTTGAGGGCGCCGGCCTTGAGCTGGATGACGAGGTCGCGGACCTCGAGCGGGGACATGCCGCTGATCTGCCCGCTGTCGGCGATCGCGCCCTGGATTGTCGCCGTCGAGATCACCTGCTTGTCGAGCAGGATCGACATCGGCTGGCCGAGGTTGCGGCTGGTGAAGTCCTGCATCGCCTGGGCCCCGCTGCCGTCGAGCTGGAAGCTGACGACGGGAGACCCGGCGCGGTCGGTGGCGGGGGCGGCGTTCCGCAGTTGGGCGCCGCTGACGATGGTCTGGTAGACGGGGCCGTCGGCCGGCGCGTCGGCGTCGGTGCCGGCGACGGGGGAGGCCGCCGGCGTCGCGGAAGCGGGGCTGGCGGCGACGGCGGGCGAGGCGCCGGGGCCGACCGGGAGCGGGGTGGCGGCGGTCGGGGCGCCGTCGTCCTCGGCCGCCGGATCGAGGTTGGTGCGAACGGTCAGGCCGTCGGGCAGGAATTGGCCCTGGGGGTCGATGATCTCGAGCAGGGCGGTCTCTTGGAGGATATCGACCGCCTGCTGGGGGTCGTCGACGCCGGGGAGCTCGACGATGATCTGGTCGTTGCCGCGGGTCTGGATCAGGGGCTCGCTGACGCCGAGGCCGTTGACGCGGCGCTCGAGGGTCTGGCGGGTGCCTTCGAGGGTGTCGTTGTCGAGCTCCTGGCCGGCGACGGGGCGGGCTTCGAGGACGACCTGGAGGCCGCCCTGGAGGTCGAGCCCCTGGCGGACGGGGAAGCGCTCTTTGAAGCCGCCGAGGTCGAGGACGGAGCCGGGCAGGGAGACCCAGCCGGTGAAGAGGGTGAGGAGGAGGATGCCGACCAGGACGTGCCACGGACGCAGGCGCACGGCGCAGACCTCGGGCTCGGCCCGCCCGGCGCTGCCCGGCCCCCTGATCTCGGGGGAGCGGGGCGGGCGCCTGGTGGGCGCAGGGTGGACATAAGGCAGCCCGCCTCGCGGCGGGTGGTGGAAGCGAGTATAGGAGGGGGGTGGAGTGGGGGTCAAACCCGAGCCAGCATAAGGGACAGTGCGCCCCAGTACTGCCGAATGGCGAACCCACCCCGTCGCGGAAGGGGCCATCGCCGGGGGACAGGTCCGCGCCGTCGAGCAACGCCGCCAACGCTGCCCGCACCGCCGCCTCGGCATGCTACGACTTACCGGGGCGTCCCGTAGCCTCCGGGGGCTCACGCCCGCCGCCTCGGCCATCCGGTCAAGCTCGCCCAGCTCGGCCGCCCGCGCTCGTCCAAGGGGCGTCGAGGGAGGCATTGTCAATTGGTCGCTCGGGACGTCGGGAGCAGCCAAACTGGGGCGCCATAGAGGTGTGCTAGCGGGACGTAACGACGTGAGGTCCGCTCCTCCGGTCAGGAATTACTGAGTCTTGCATTCGGCTCTCTTTAGTCATCTATATGCAAGTGACAGAGTAGCTCGGAACTGGGAAGTCAGTCGCTCCGCCCGCGTTGTCGTTGCAACTGGTCGTATCTCTGACCCGAACCGACCATTCCAGGATGTACAACCATTAGCCATTCTTGATTCGGCTGGTTCTCCCCCTTCACGCTGAAGATGCCACTGGGGCCATCCGGGTCCAGCGGATCACGCTTTTCCTTGACCGGCGGTGTCCCATGGTATTCCCCGAGCGAGGCCAAATGATCCTGTACCTCGTCCTCGGTGGCTGGACCCTCTTCGACTAGTCTCATCTCACCCAGGATACGAATGCAATGGAAGTACCAATAGCGGCCATCCTCAATCAGGCCTGGACGCGTGCCTTCGGCAACTTCGTTCATAGCTCGTGCCCCATCGAACGGCACGCCCGGCAGGTCCGTCCGGTCGAGTAACCGCCGACGTGCGCGGGCCATGTACCCCGCGAAAGCGAGGTAACCTGCGATCAGCACAAGACCTGCGAGGACAAGCCACAAGTACCACGCCATCGCTTTCTTCCTTGTGTTGCAGCACCCAGTCCCACCAATCCGTATTCTATCACCGTGGCGCAGTGGCCACTTTGCAGCCGGCGGGAGGTTTCGTCCCGAGGGCGAGTCGTTAGCCAGGGGCACTCATCCTGCGACGACGTATCTAAAGCTCGGGTCTGGTCGACGAACCCGACAGGCGGATGCTCGCCCGAGTGATGCGGGTGTCGGAACTGCTGTGGCTGATGTCAGTCTCGGTGAATGCCGCCGGTAGCACCGGAAGTGGGACCAAAGTGAAGGGAGTGGCAAACATGGGTGACGATCCCGCGCTTGAAGAAGCCCGAGCGGACGTGTCACGCGCAGGGTGGAGCATTTTCGGCAATGGCTACAGCACCTACAGCGTGACGCTGACCTTTCATCGCGATTCCACACCCGAGCATCGTGAGATCGTCGAGCGACAGACCTTTGGGAAGACTAAGATCGAGGCGATCCGGGCGTTCCTGAAGGAACTCACAAGCGAGCGTGACGCGGAATAGTATTCCGTTACAACCAACATGCGTTTCATCTTTCTTCGATCAGTGCAGTCGAAGTTCGAAAGAAAACAGGGACAGGACTCCTGTTGCCAGTTAGAGCGATTGGTATTTGGCATCCGTGTGCTTCGCTCGTCCGCCAACCGGGCCAGCATTGCCCAGTGTCGCCCGTGGGGGCACTTTCTGCCCCCGCCTCACGAAGGACTAGTAGCCCTCCGAGGGCTCTATCTCGGCAACCAGAAGCTGCACCGGAACGGTTCAGAATCTCTGGAGCACTACGCGGTCGAAGTCATCCTAACCTGCGCCCTTCCGGGTACCCTCCGCAAGCACCACCCCAGGGTCGTTTCCGCGATGGGCGGAGCCGCCGCGGCGAGCGGGTGGCTCCACCCCGCAGGGGGACGGTTAGAACGAGGTGCAGACCGGCGAGATGTCGGCGCGGAGGACGGACTGCTGCTGGAACTGCTCCTCGTAGGCGGTGCGGATCTCCTCGAGGAGGGCGCTGCTCTCGGCGGCGCCGTCGGGCGGGTAGAGGATGATCAGGACCTTGCTCCGCTCCTGACTGATCTCGGCGTCGGGCGCCGACTGCCACTGGCCGAGGCCGGTGAGGACGGTCAGGCCGGCCGGGAAGCGGGGGGTGACCTCCTCGGCCAGGAAGTCGAGCCACTCTTCCTCGGCGTAGGGGGTGCCGTCGGGGCTGGTGGTGCCGAAGTAGAGCTCGGCCCGGATCCATGGCTCCGAGCCTTCGCCGGTCAGCTCGTCGGGGCAGGGGTCGTTCGCCGCGGCGATCGGGGTCGCGAGGTCGGCCTCGGGTGTGGCGCCCTGCCGGGCGAGCCCGCTGCTGGGGGAGGCGGCGCCGCCGAGCCCGACCGAGCCGGCGAGCAGGACGGCCCCGAGCGCGGCCGCGGCGAGCGGCCGGACCCGGTGGCGGGCGGACGACGGTGCGGTGTCGATGCCGGAACCCATGTGAGTCTCCCTCCCTCGTCTCCCGCGGCCCCCGCCGATCGGGGACCGTGTGGCGGGGGCCGGGGTCGGTTCGCCGCCGCCGGTCCGCTGGCGAGAGCTTACCGGGGTTCTCGCGCCGGCACATCCCCCTCGGTGGCGCCGCTCGTCTCT
>JBBSNJ010000041.1:0-10430 GCA_038232775.1 Thermomicrobiales bacterium | reverse complement strand
GCCGCCGCTCGGGCGGCGGCGGTGAGCGCCCACGGGAGGACCGCTCCGGGGCCGACCGCTCCCGCTCGAGCGGCGGCGAGCGCCGCGAGCCGGGCCGGTCGCAACCCGGCCGCCGCGAGGGGACGGGGCAGCGGGGCGGCGACGGTCGCCGGCCGGCGGCGGGGCCGCGTCCGGCGAAGGGTGAAGGTGCCGCCGGACGGACCGAATCCCAGCCGCGGCAGCCGTTGGCGTCGGCGGTGGGGGGGCCGAAGGGCAAGCTGCGGGTGATCCCGCTCGGCGGTGTCGGCGAGGTCGGCAAGAACATGACCTTCGTCGAGTACGAGCGCGACATCTTGCTGCTGGACTGCGGCGGCAAGTTCCCGGAGGAGGAGCAGCGCGGGGTCGACCTGATCATCCCCGACATCCGCTACGTCCGGGAGCGGCTGAGCAACCTGCGGGCGATCGTGATCACCCACGGCCACGAGGACCACATCGGGGGCCTGCCGTACATCTTGCCCCAGCTCCGGGACCGGGCGCCGATCCCGATCTACGGCTCGCCGCTGGCGCTCGGCTTCATCGAGACCAAGCTGAACGAGGGGCGGCTCGACACGTTGGCCGACCTGCGGCCGGTGCAGCCGGGGCAGCGGGTCGAGTTCGGGCAGTTGGCGGTCGAGTTCATCCACGTCACCCACTCGATCCCCGACACGAATGCGGTCGCGGTCCACTCGCCGGTGGGGACGATCGTCGACACCGCCGACTTCAAGTTCGATCCGACGCCGGTGATGGGCGGGCCGACCGACGAGCGGCTGCTGCGGCGGCTGGGCGAGGACGGGGTTCTGGCTCTCTTCTCCGATACGGTCCGGGTCGAGACGTCGGGCAGTACCCCCTCGGAGCGGGTGGTACTGGAGACGATGGACCGGGTGATCCGGGAGGCGAAGGGGCAGGTGATCGTGACCACCTTCGCCTCGAACATCAGCCGCATCCACATGGCGCTGCTGGCGGCCCAGAAGTACGGCCGCAAGGTGGCGGTGGCCGGTCGCTCGATGGAGCAGAACGCGCGGGTCGCGCTCGGCCTCGGCTACCTCGACCCGCCGGACGATCTGCTGCTGCCGCTGGACGAGGTGCTGCGGCTGCCGAAGCAGAAGCGGGTACTGGTGATCACCGGCAGCCAGGGGGAGGCCGCCGCCGCCCTGGCCAGGATCGCGGCCGCCGAGCACCCGAAGATCCGGGTCGGAGCGGGAGACGTGGTCCTCGTCTCGGCGACGCCGGTGCCGGGGAACGAAGAGACGGTGACGCGGACGATCGACAACCTCTTCCGGCGCGGCACCCACGTCATCTACAGCGCGCTCGACCGCGGGGTCCACGTTTCGGGCCACGCCGGGCGGGACGAACTGCGGCGGATGATCGACCTGCTGCGGCCGAAGTTCCTGGTCCCGATCCACGGCGAGTTCCGGCACATGGTCCTCTACCGGGAGCTCTGCGCCGAGGCGGGGATCCCGGCGGAGCGGGTGCTGCTGCCGGAGATCGGGGGGGTGCTGGAGTTCACGGCCGACACCGCGACGCAGCGCGGCAAGGTGCCGGCGGGGTCGATGCTGGTCGACCGGCTGGGCGACCGGGGGAGCGGGCAGGTGACGCTGCGCGACCGGGAGCACCTGGCCGACGACGGGGTGATCGTGGTCACGATGGTGGTCGACCGGGAGTCGGGGAAGCTGATCGCGGGGCCGGACCTGGTGGCGAAGGGGCTGCGGCCAGAGCTGCTGAACGGGGCGCTGCGGGAAGCGGAGACGGAGCTTCGGCGGACGCTGGAGCGCCGGTCGCGGGGGGAGCCGCAGACCGGCTACCTCGTGCAGCGGGCGAAGGAGACGGTCGGCAAGGCGCTCTACCGCCGCTCGAAGAGCCGGCCGATGATCCTGCCAGTCGTGACGGAGCTGTAGCGCGGACGAGAATGCAGGCGGTCCTTGGCGAGGGAGGTCGGAGCCGGGACCGTCGCCTCGGTCCCTGGTCAGACGCGATCGGGGAGTGGTGAGGCCTCTCCAGGAGCGTCTGGGAATGGGTGGCGAGGGTCGCGACCTCGGGCTCGGTTGGCTGATACGGAATCCGGGAGAAGACGTCGCGTTCCCGCGGCGGCGGCCGGCCCTCACCCCCGGCCCCTCTCCCGGTGCGCGGGAGAGGGGCGCCGATCCCGCCTCCGGTTGTCGAGTGGTCCCACCGGATTCCGGCTGAGCCCCCTTCAGGGGGGTTCGTCGCTTCAGCCCGGTCCCTTCAGGGCCGGGCGACGCCGATCAAGCGAGCGGCGATGGAGTAACGACCAATGCCGGGGAACCGGAAGCGACCACCGGAATTCCGTATCGGACTTGGCTAAGGACGATGATGGTAGAACGGCTTGACACCGCTCCGCTCGGGCGCCGCCCCGATTGCTGGCGCGGACGTGGCCGGTCCGGTTCCCGGTTCGGCGCCGAATCGATTCCGGCAAGGCTGGCTGCTGGTTGCTGCGACCTCGTCGCTCAGCGCGGCTCGAGGTCGAGCGAAAGGCTGTTCATGCAGTAGCGCTGGCCGCTCGCCTCCCGCGGCCCGTCGTCGAAGACGTGGCCGAGGTGGGAGTGACAGCGGGCGCAGCGGACCTCGGTCCGGGTCATGCCGAAGGAGCGGTCCTGGTGGAGCTCGACCGCGTCGGGGGAGACCGCGTCGGTGAAGCTCGGCCAGCCGGTGCCGGAGTGGAACTTGGTGCCGGCGTCGAAGAGGGGGTTGCCGCAGGCGGCGCAGCGGTAAACTCCGTCCTCGTCGGTGTCGGTGTAGTCGCCGCTGAAGGGGCGCTCGGTCCCCGCTTCGCGGAGGACGTGGTACTGCTCCGGGGAGAGGCGGCGGCGCCATTCGTCGTCGTTGGCGGCGACCTCGCGCAGGCCGGACTCGGACTCGGTCGTGGTCTCGATGGCCATCGGTTCTTCCTCCGTCGGTTGCCGCGGCCCGGTTCCGGCGACGCCGCGGGAGAGAGATGCTCGGCGCCGGGTGCGCCCAGGGGACACTCTACCCAAGCGGCGCCCGGCGTGCTACCGCGCCGCTACGGTCGGCGGCCGAAGAAGCCGGCCAAGCGGTCGCAGGCGGGGGCCGCGGCGGGGACGGGGAGCTCGGGGCCGAAGCCCATCTCCGGGGTGCGGAACTCGGGCGTCATCATCTGCTGGCCGAGCGCAAGGACCGTCTCGCAGAGGTCGGCGTCGAGCCCCGCGGGGTGCCCCGTGGCGCGGGCCAGGTCCCAGGTGTGGATCACGCTGTCCATCGCCCCCATGCTCGCCAGTTCCCTGCCGGTCCACTCGCCCCAGGGCATGACCAAGGTACGGTCGAGGACGCCCGGCTGACGGAAGGCCGATTCGGCGGCCTCGAGGGCCGCCTCGAAGGCTTGCCCCGGATCGTCGCCAAGCTGATCGGTGCTCCAGTCCGGCTGCTCGCCGCCGGTGATGCTGGCCGCGGCCGATCTGCTAAGGAGGACCAGGTGGTTGATCAGGGCCCTCACGTCCCACTCGGCGCAGGGGGTCGATTTCGCCAGGTCCTCGGGTGCGACCTGAGCCATCAGCCGCCGCGCCGCCGCGTTCGAACGCTCCCGGAACGCCAGCACGTCGCCCACCGCATCCATGCGCTTTCCTCCATTGTGCCGCTGCTCGGTCAGGGCTGGCCCCTCGTAGACATTGACGGGCGGCCAGTGCCACAGTGCCGCACCGCTCCCGCCTCGCCGACCGTACGGACACGATAGAACGCATGAGCTATCTTGTCAAGAGGGCAAGAGCTCGCCGGCCGATCAGAGCGCGGGTGACCCATGGAGCGGCTTCGGAAGAGACTCCCAAACGGAAGCTAGGAGGGCGCGTTCGCTCCCCGCTTTGGGGTGCAGACCCTGTCGGCTCTGCTCGCGGCAAGCGCCCGGTCCCCAACCCTGTTCCCGTCGGGGAGAGAGGGGAGCCTGCCCGTCTTCCGGATGATGATACGGGGTCCGGTTGACTGCTTCCGCTCTCCGGCCGACCGGAGCGATCACCTGGGTTCCGTCTTAGGCAGGCGGGCGTCGTCCCCGCGCCGCCCGGCCCTGAAGGGACCGGGCTGAAGCGACGAAGCCGGCTGCACCCGGCGGGGGCGGCGATCCTCGGGGAAAGCGTCACGTTCAGGGGGCTTCCTCGGCTCAGTCCGGTCCCTTTCGGGCCGGGCGTCGCGGCGATGGCGATCGCGCCGCCGGCCATGCTCCCGGCCCGCTCTGGTCCAGACGTCAGACTTCGGACGCCGGACGCCGGACGCCGGACGCCGGACGCCGGACGCGGAGTTCGGATGATCGCTGCCGCTTGCCGGAACGAAGCCCGCAGCCCGACTCCCTTGCCCCTGACCCGGGCGCGGGAGAGGTGAGACGTTCCCGCTTCCGAGAGCGGGCTGGTTCGGCCGGAGTCCATATGAAACGGTTTAACCGATTCTGAATCATCCCCCGCTCCGCTCTCCCTCGGTGACTCGGGACGCGCGGGAGTCTGGAGCAGGCGCCTGTTGCCCTTGCCGCGAGACGCACGGATGACTGGCTCAGGGACGAGCGGGCGCGGGGGGGTGAGCGTGGACCGCGATCGCCGGTCCGTTGCTCCTGGTGCTGGGTCTATCCACCGACCGATTCCCACCGCTCGCTCTGGGCCGAGCGGAGGATCGCGTCGGTCACGTGGTCGGTGGCGTGGGCGTCGCGGAAGGTGGGGTGGAAAGGGGCTTCGGCCCCCAGCGCGGCGAGGAAGTCGGCGGCCTGGTGGACGAAGGTGTGCTCGTAGCCGATCTGGAGGCCCGGCACCCACCAGTGGTCCATGTAGGGGTGGTCGCCGTCGGTGATGTGGACCGAGCGCCAGCCGCGCAGCCGCCCTTCGTCGCCGTGGTCGAACCACTCCAGTCGGTGGAGATCGTGCAGATCCCAGCGGAGCGAGGCGCGCTCGCCGTTGACCTCGAGGGTGTAGAGGGCCTTGTGGCCGCGAGCGTAGCGGGTCGCCTCGAAGGTGCCGAGGGAGCCGTTGGCGAAACGGGCGAGGACGGCGGCGGCGTCGTCGATGGTGACCGGTTCGACTTGGCCGGTGAGGGCATGACGGCGCTCCTTGACGAAGGTCTCGGTCATCGCCGAGACCCGCTCGATGCCGCCGTTGAGCCAGAGGGCGGTGTCGAGGCAGTGGGCGAGGAGGTCGCCGGTGACGCCGCTGCCGGCGACCTTGGCGTCGAGTCGCCAGGTGGCGGCGCCCCCCTGGGGGACGTCCTGGGAGATGGTCCAGTCCTGGAGGAATTGGGCGCGGTAATGGAAGACCCGGCCGAGCCGGCCCTCGTCGATCAACTGCTTGGCGAGGGTCACGGCCGGCACCCGCCGGTAGTTGTACCAGACCATGCTCGGCACGCCGGCGGTTTCGACCGCCGCCACCATTCGCCCCGACTCCTCGGCGGTGCGCCCCAGCGGCTTCTCGGAGGAGACCAGTTTGCCCGCTTCGGCGGCGGCGATCGCGATCGCGGCGTGGGTGTCGTTCGGGCTGGCGATGTCGATCAGATCGATGTCGTCGCGGGCGACCAGTTTGCGCCAGTCGGTCTCGGTCGATTCGTAGCCCCAGGTGGCGGCGAAGGCGCGGACCTCGGCGGGGTCGCGGGCGCAGACCGCCTTCAGGACCGGCCGGATCGGCAGGTCGAAGAAGCGGTTGACGGCCGAGAAGGCGTTGCTGTGGGTGCGGCCCATGAAGCCGCAGCCGACGAGGCCGATGTTGAGGGGGCGTTGGCTGGGCATCGCTCGCTCCTGATCGAGAGGGGGGGTGAGAGGCGCCAGACGCAGACCAGACGCAGACCAGACGCCTGACGCCAGACGCCGGACGCCACACGTCAGACCCCGGACGCCGGACGCCGGACGCCGGACGCCGGACGCCTTACTCTCGCCAGCCGTGGGCGTCGCGGACGGCGATCATCGCCCCCAAGATGCCGTTCCACGTCTCCTGTTGGAGCAATTTCTGGTTCGGGAACATGCAGCCGTCCCAGCAGATGTGCCGCATCGCGCGGGTCGGTTGGCCGTCGTCGCCGCAGAGCCAGAAGCCGGCGTGGCGGACGACGTCGAGGCGGCCGTTGGGGTCGTCGACCGGGCAGTGGCGGCCGGTCTTGTCGTGGGAACCGGCGCCGAAGACGGTGCCGTCGTTCTGGGCGACGTGGAAGTCGATCGTCCACGGGCGGAGGGCGTCGGTGACGGTGCGGAGGGCGGCGTCGAGCGCGGCCTGGTCGCTCCAGTCGTAGTCGGCCGGCAGCAGTCGGGCCTCAGGCGCGTTGGCGCCGAGGGTGTAGAGGAGGGTGTGGGCCATGTCGGCCTGGAACCCGAGGGTGGCCGGGCGGTCGACTGCCTCCAGCAGGTCGACCATTGCCCGCCAGGAGTGCATCCCGCCCCAGCAGATTTCCCCCTCGGCCGCGAGCCGCTCGTCGTGGCCCTCGGCGATGTCGCAGGCGCGGCGGAAGGTGGCGGCGATCTGCTCGGTGGCGGCGGCGGGATCGGCCGCCCAGGGGTCGACCCCGGTCGCCGAGTCGATCCGGATCACGCCGTAGGGGCGGACGCCGAGCTCGCGGAGGAGGCCGGTGACGCGGCAGGCTCCCTCGACGGCGGCGAGGAAGGCGTCCTGTTCGGCCTGGTCGCCCATCGCCGAGCCGCCGCCGACGGGCGGCCAGACCGGGGCGACGACCGAGCCGACGACCAGGCCGCGGGCGGAGAGCTTCTCGGCCAGCCGCTCGATCTCGGCCCGATCAGCGTCGATCGGGGTGTGGGGGTCGGCCAGGAAGAGGTCGACCCCGTCGAAGCGGACGCCGTCGACCTCGGCGCCGGCGGTCAGGTCGAGCAGGGTGTCGAGGTCGATCGGGGGCTCGGAGTCGGGTCCCTTGCCGACGACGCCGGGCCACATCGCGTTGTGCAGCTTCGGCCAGTTGTTGCGCTCTGCCACCTCGTTCCCTCCATCGCGAACGTCGCCGGTCGCCGTCGCTCCCGGATGGGCCGCCGTCGCCGCGGGCGTGGGCCGGCGAGCACCCGCCTCCGGGAGCCTCTTCCCCGTCTGATCGGGCGCATTGTACCCGTGGTCCGCCATTGGTCGAGGCGTCGCGCCTGCCGCCGAGCGGTTCGTCGCGCCAGCGGCTCTCGGAGCTTCGCCCGCCCCAGATGCGGCGGGCACGCGCCCCGATACCATTCGAGATCGAACGAGCCGCGAGCTACGCAGCTCCCTCGTGCCAGCGCGAGTTCCCCGCCCGCGTCCGCCGCCGTCTCCAGATGGGCACAACACGGCCCCGACCGCATGGTCGGGGCCGCGCGTTGACGGGTGGAGGGAGCCCGCCCGAAGCCGGGGGTGCCACCGCGGCGTCCGCCGCGGGGCGCCGCGGCTGGAACTAGCCGAAGAAGTCGAGGATGTCGTTCAGCAGCTCGACGATCCGCAGCAGGTTGCCGAGCGGATTGAGCAGGTTGGCGACGGCGCAGAGGAGGTCGCCGAGCAGACCGCCGCCCGGGATGGCGGTGATCTGGAGGTCGATCTGGTTGAGCTGGACGCGGAGCCCGAGGAGGTTGAGGTCCAACGGGCCGAGCGTCAGGTCGAGGATGTCGCAGGCGACCTGCTGGGTCGTGATCGCGCGGGCAGCGGCCTCCCCACCGGCCAGCGGCACGCCGTTGATCGCGGTCACCGGCAGGCGGACGCCGCGGGTGACCTTCTTCTCCTTGCCGTTCTTGCCGTCGATCGTGCCCTGGAGCTTGCCGAGGGCGACGATCTCGTCGTTGGCGGCGACGAACTTCTTGATGTCGAGGGTGCCGACGAAGACCTCATTCCCGATTTCGTCGACGCCGGTGACCGCGATGCCCTTGAACGGGGTCTCGCCGTCGGAGCGCTTCCGCTTCGGCTTGGCCGTCGTCTCGCGCAGCCCCGCCGCGGCCACCAGCCCGCCGCCGGCACCCGCGCCGAGCAGTCGGAGAACGTGGCGCCGAGAGGTCGAGCTCGCTGCCTTCCGGCCCACTTCGTCGAATACCGTGCTGTCCATGCCCAGGTGCTCCTTGTTCTGCCGTCCCCTGCTCGGTCCCCGAAGACCCCCTCCGCGAGCAGGAACGACACGAAGACCCGAAACCGCCGCGGACCGGCGGCTCACCACGGGCGCTCGCAGAGCCCGTGCCAAAGTATACGAAAGAGCCTTCAAAGAGGCACTATCGTGCCTCCGCCAACCTCCAAAGGAGGGGGCGTGTGCTGGCCCCGAAGCACTTCGAGCGGCACATCGTGGCGGGATCTAGACAGGTATGCTTGGATGGCGAGTTGGTTCTTCGCTCCGTCGCTCGGGCACGTCCGGGTAGCGGAGGGTCGGCTTCTCCTGAGCAGGAGGCACTCGGTCCCCTTGGAACACCAAGGGATCGCTTGGGGACGCGGGACGGCACCGACCGCCGGACAAACGCCCGAGGTCTCGGCCTTGCGACGGCGACGGTGGTCGGCGACGCTACCGACCGCGGACCACGAGGTCGTCGAGGAGGGGTGTCATGTTCCGCAGGCGGAGAGGATCGGTGTCCGACCCGCGCGATTTCGGGCCGAGCGGGGGGAGCGGACGCTTCTCCAGGTTCCGGCCGGGCCGGGGGGCACCCCCGCCGATGGGGCGAGGTGGCGGGTTCTCCCGCTTCCGGCCGCGCCCGGCGGTGCCGGAGTCGTCGGGACGGGGGGGGTGCTGCCTCTGGCCGTTCATGCTGGGGCTGAGCGTCGTGGCCGCCGGGAGCTTCGGAGCCGCCCGCGCCGCCGGTACGCGGTTTGGACGCTCCCGGAGTTGAGGGGTCGCCGTTGGGCGACCTTAAGAACGAGCCCGTCGTTCGCCAAGGGTCGCGCGGCTCGTCCGATCGGCGTCGGACGAGCGGCGATCCGGCCCGGTACAGCGCTTTGCAGAAGGGTCGGCCCGAGGCCGCGGAGTGGTTCGGTGGGCCGTTGTCGCCCCGCGGGCGACGAGCGCAGCGAGCAGCACCCCGACAACCGGTCGCGGCCGGTCCGCGGCATTGCCCCCCGCTCTATATGGGCTCGTCGACCGGAGCGATCAGCTCCGGCCCGTCGTGGCGGGGATTGTTGACCGCGGACGAGACGGCGTCGGCCGCCATCACCTCGTCCGGATAGGGGCGCAGGAGGGCCTGGGTGGCGTGGGGGTCGGCCAAGTCGTGGCTCAGCCACTCCTCCTCGTCCTCCGGGCGCAGGATGGCCGGCATCCGGTCGTGGAGGGGGGCCACCACGCCGTTCGCCGCGGTGGTGATGATCGCGAAGGAGTCGTCCCCCTCCGGCGACTCGTCCCAGAGTCCGGCGAATCCGAACAGCTCGCCGTCGGGGCGGTGGATGTGGTAGGGGAGTTTCTTGCCGCCCTCGCGCCGCCACTCGTAGAAGCCGTTGGCCGGCACCAGGCAACGTCGCTTCCCGATCAGGGGCCGGAACATCGGCTTCTCGAGCAGCGTCTCGGCTCGGGCGTTGATCGGCGCCACGCCCTTGCTTTGGCCCGGCTTGCGCCACCGGGGGACCAGACCCCAGCGCATCAGGCGCACGGCGCGCTCGCCGTCCTCGTCTTCGATCACGACCGGCAGCTCCTGCGAGGGAGCGGCGTTGAAGCGGGGGAAAAGGTGCTCCGGAATCTGGCGGAGCTGAAAGCGCTCGGAGAGTTCCTGGTAACCAGAGACGAGATACCGGCCGCACATGCTCGCCCTCCTCGCGATGCCGAGAGCCTCGTGTCGCCGGTGAACGTATAGCACAAGTGTGTTCATCATTCCAGCACTGGCCGGACTAGGGTTGGGCTCTACTCGCGGGTAGCCGTCTCCCAGGCTGCGGCGGCGTCGAGAAGGAAATGGAGAGAGCGGACGGGGTACCGCGTCGGCAAAGGTCACGGCTGGTTGCACCCGCACCATCACCGTCTCGTTATCCCGAGCCAATCAGGGGCTCTGCCCCGCACCCAAGAAGGAAGGTTGCTCCGAGCGGCCCGGGATGACGGCTGCTGCGACCGGCACTCGTCGACTCTGGCGCCTTGTTTCGTGATTGCTGTCGCCTCGGCTGCTCGTGGAGGCCCCGCCTCCCGCGCGTGAGGAAAGTCTCCGTTGCCTAAGTGGTGCGTCCGGCTAGTCTATGCGGCCAAGGGCATCCGGCCGATGGCCGCCCGCCGACGCGCACGGTGGCGGCGGCGGCGGCCCCAGACGTAGGGGTGGCGGTGGGCGTTCCAGTAGGCGGTCGCCCGCTCCACCGCGTCGCAGACCTCCGCCCAGGTTTCGAACCGGCGCCCCTTCAGCGCCAGCGAGCGGAGGGCCTTCCACCACGGCTCGATCAGGTTCAGGTAGGCCGCGTAGGTGGGCTGGAAGACGAAGGCCCAGCGGGGGTGGGCGAGGGCAAACAGGAGCACGTCGAGGGCCCGGTGCATGCTCAGGTTGTCGAGGACTGCGTAGACGCGCCCGACCGCAGGATCCAGCCACG
>JBBSNJ010000040.1:0-10524 GCA_038232775.1 Thermomicrobiales bacterium | reverse complement strand
GGCGCGCCGGGGGCGGAGGACGCCGCACTGGAGTTGGCCGGGCGGCAGGCGGCCTGCCTGACCGGCGACGCCTGCGGGCCGGCCTCGCTGGCCGGGTTGGAAGCGGGCGCGGGCGCGGGGACCCCCGCCGCGAGCCCGGCGGCCGGCGCCGGCGGGGACGAGGCCGCCGGTGGGCCGCTGGTGGCGGCCACCGTTGACGTGCCGCCCGATGCCTTCGTGGGGCTCTTCCGGGTCGACTACGCGCCCGGTGCGGGCGAGGAGAGCGGGGCCAACCCGGGGCCGATCCTGAACGTGGTGGCCGCCGGCACCCTCTCGGTCGCGCTCGACGGGCCAGCGTTGCTGACCCGCGCCGAGACGGCGGACGAGGCGGAGGAGGTCGGCGCTGGCGACGAGGTAGTGCTGGGACCGGGCGACGGGCGCGTCGTCCCCGGCGGTACGGCGCACACCTACCGCAACGCAGGCGAAGGCGCGGTTGTCCTCCTGTCGGCGGTGCTGCTGCCGTTCGACGCGGCGCCGCCCGCTCCGGTCGAGGGGGTCGAACTGCGCGGACTTGCCTTCGGACCGCCCCCGGCGCCGGGCGAGAACGACGTGGCCCTGGAGCGCGTCTCCCTGGCCCCGGGGGCGGAGGTGGCACCGCCCGCCCTGTTCGCCGTCGCCGCGGGCACCCCGGAGCAGACGGCGGAGGGCGGGTTGCGGAACACGGGCGACGCCCCGGCGGAGGTGCTGATCCTGACCTACGACCTGGCCGAGGAGCACGCGCCGCCGGGGGCGGAGGGGATGCCGGCGGCGACGCCCGAGGCGTAGCGAAGAGCGCGGGTCAGGCCGGTCGCCGGCCTGGCCGCCGCCCGTCAGCGTGGCGGCGGCGCGCCCCACGGACCTTCGTCCTGGCGTGCCCGCCCTACTTCCTCACGCAGCGTCGCCGCCTTGTCCGCACAGCTCCCGGTCATTGCCGCGTCCGCCGGCCCCGCCCCCGCTTCGTCCGGGGCTCAGGTCCCAGCCCTCGTCTATGGGCGGGCGTCGTCGTTTGCCAGATGATTTCGGTGAATCTTCGCGGCCGGCCCCGCGTCGCGCCTTCGTCCCCGGCGCCGCCACGTTGACCTGCTGCGCCGCGACGTTGACCTGCCCCGCACCGGCGACGAACACGGGCGGCAGCCGGCGCAGCTCGTGCAGCATCTTGAGCGTCGCCAGGAAGCGCCGGTGCGCCGCCTCCGCCTGGCCGGCGCACCAGTCGAGCCAGCGCGCCTCCCCGAGCCGCGGCGGCATCCAGTAGCCGTCGTTCTTCTGCTTGACGTCCTCGGTCTGGCACTGCGTCTCGTGGTACATCGCCAGCCGCTCCGTCCAGATCAGGTAGGCGCTGAAGCTCTGGGCCAGCACGTCGACCAGCGCCGCCTCGACCCCGCCGCGGGGCCGCCAGTCGGCCGCGAACGAATCCCGGACGGCCAGGAAGCGCGCGCGGTCCCACGGCCGGCGCCCCCATTCGAGGGATTGCGCCGTCCGGTGCCCGCTTCGGAGCTCATTGCGGGCCTCGGCCTTGATCCGCTCCCACGCCGCCCGCACCGCCGCCGGGTCGCGCTCCAGCGCCGCCGCGAGCGACCACCCCGAGACTTGGTCGGGCGGGTCGCGCTCGACGGCGGCGACCGCCCAGTCGCTGTGCTCGCGGGCCTTGGCCTCCGCCTCGGCGGGTCCGATGCCCCACGCCCGTCGGTGCGACTCGACCAGCTCGGCGTAGCCGCGCGCCAGCTCCCGAGCTAGGCTCGCGAGTTCGGCGGCCGGGTCGCCGCCGCCGGTGTCCGTCATCGCCGCCGGTGCCACGGCGCTGCCCCGTTCCTCGACGCTGCTCACGCCGCCCACCCCGCCGCGATCCCCGCCAGGGTCTCCCGCTCCAGCCGCTCCACCGCGAGGGTGCGATCGAGGGCGTCCTCGTCGATGTGTCGCGCGATGCATCCCTCGACCAGCGCCCGCAGTTCGCCGGCCGGGATGGCGTCCAACTCCACGCTGCCGCCGGCGAAGCCCTTGCTGCGGCTGTCGGTCGCCTTGGTCGGCCGGGTGGGCAGGTTCCAGGCCGCGATCTGCGCCTCCGTCACCGCCACCCGCTCGACCGCCCCCGCGCCGGCCGGCAGGAAGCCGGCGACGCGGCGGGCGACGTGGTCGGCGATCGCCACCCCGGACGGGTCGCGGTCGGTCAGCAGGTAGAGGTGGGCTGGCTTGCCCGCCGCCCGGATCG
Source organism: Thermomicrobiales bacterium (assembly GCA_038232775.1). Classification (GTDB taxonomy): domain Bacteria; phylum Chloroflexota; class Chloroflexia; order Thermomicrobiales; family UBA6265; genus JBBSNJ01. The sequence goes on along the minus strand of JBBSNJ010000040.1, from coordinate 8,300 downwards.
CCTCGGCGGCGTTGTAGAGGTAGGACTCGGAGGCGAAGCCGCGGCAGACCATCAGCGGCACGTCCCACGCGTCGGTGACGCCGACGACGACGCCGGCCAGCGCCTCCTTCTCCAGCCAGACTTCGACGTAGGCGTCTTGATCGTCCCACAGCGCCCGGCGGTAGGCGGCGGCGGTGCGGCGCAGCGCCTCCGCCCCGTCGGCGTAGGTCCGGGGCTTGCGCATCCAGCGCGTGTTGTCGGCGATCCAGTCGTAGGGGACCGTCCCCTCCCGCCGCAGCTTGAGCAGATAGCGGCCGACCTTCTCGTACTCGGCCTCGGTCTTGGGGACCAGCCCCGCCACGACCAGCCGGTAGAAGACCTGGCGCAGCGTCATCGGCCGGTCCGCCGTCACCGCGGCGACGATCGCCTCGTAGATCGCGCCGAGCTCGGCCTCGGTGCGTCGGGAGCGTGTGCGGCTAGCCGCATAGGGCGCGGGCGAGCCAACGGTCGGCATCTCAGGCTCCTTCCAGGCGGCAGGGCCGGCCGGCGGCGTGGCGCTCGCAGGGGCCGAGGCGGCTACAGGCGATCGGGCCACAGCAGGCGGGTGGGGGCGACCAGGCGATCGGGGCCGAGGCGGCGGGGGAATCCTTCCACCACACCGCGATGTCGGGATCGTCGAGGCTCCCCCTTTGCTCGTTTTCCTCGTTTATCTCGTTGGCAACGGCCGGCATCTCGACCGCTGGCGGCCGGGTTTCGAGGAAGCGGCGGGCGTGATCGGCGTAGGTCATGGGGTGCGGCTCCTCCGGGCTGCCGGTACGAGATAAACGAGAGAGACGAGAAAACCCCCCGACTGCACGACCATCAGGTGGCCCGCCAGACCGTGCGCGGCCGGCCGCCGGTCGCCTCTTGCTCGGAACGGACCAGGCCGGCGCGGACCAGCCCCTCCTGCGCCCGGCCGAGGCGGGCGCCGTTGACGTTGCGGCCGAAGAGGTCGACGATCTCCGACTGCGCCATCGGCCCGTCCGCCCGCAGCGCGGCGAGGATGCGGTCGGCAATCGGGTCGCCGGTGGCGTCGCCGAAGATGTGGCGGGCCGACGCCTCGGCGTAGTCCCACAGCGCCAGGGCGGCGAGCAGGTGCGCCGTCCCGATCTCGGAGGCGCAATCGAGCAGGGCGTAGAGGAGGGACCAGCGCAGCACGTGCGCCTCGCCCCGCGCCGTCAGCGCCCCCAGCAGCCCCGGCTTGGCGGCAGACAGGACCGGGTAGACCTCGGCCCACAGGGCGCGGGCGTCGTCGTCGCGGCGGACAGCGCCCCGCTTCCGGGCGAAGGCGAGAGCGTCGCGGGTGCGGCTCACCAAATCTGCCAACTCGTCGGCCGGCACCTGGCCGCCCTCGGGCAGGAACTTGGAGCGCTTGACGGCGAACCAGGCGAAGCGGTTGCCGAAGCCGTTGGCGGCGTCGGTCGAGTCGAAGACGCGCAGCAGCTCGTCCTTGGTGATGTGGGCCAGGATCGAGACGTGGGGGGAGCTAGCCCGGAGCGGGCTGTTGCGCGTCATTGCGCCCAACTGGCGGCCGTCCCAGGCCTCGCGGAGCTGTTCGGTGAGGGTGTTTCCCTCGCGCGTCGCTACCTTCAAGACGGCCGAGAACTCCTCTTCCACGACCAGCAGCCGCTTGTCCGGCTCGCCGGGGTCGGTGACGACGGTCTCGCCCTTCTTGATCGTCTCGACCGGATCGCGGATCGGGTAGACCAGGCCCTCGCCGGAGCTGAGGCCGCCGGTGACGCGGGTGCCGGCCCAGGTCGGATCGGCCTCCTTCACGACCCGCAGCGTGTCGGAGAAGGCGGTGCCCTTGCGCGCCTTGGCCGTGTCGCCCACCTGGGCGGCGAAGTCGGCGACGCCGTGGCGGGCGCCGCCGACCGCGACGTGCGGACCCGATCCTATGGCGTTCCCGAACATCACCAGGAAGTTGACCAACACGGCCACGGGGTCGCCCTCGGTCTGTGGCCCCACGGTTTGCACCACCTCGCCGGGGAGGCCCACGAGGGCGGCGGCGTCGAGCGTCGGCCCAGGAGTATCAGAGCACTCGGGTGGCACCTCGGTCCGCCCTCGGTCGGCCCCGGCGTTGGCCCCCCGTCCGTTGGCGGAGACGGCTTGGCCGGGTGCCCAGACCTCCGACCGCTCCGTCGCCCGCATGACCGTGCGCTCCCGGTAGTCGGGCCGCTCCCACTTCTCGCGCATCAGCCCCGATCGCCGGAAGAGCCGGTCGAGCTGCGCGGGGTCTTGCGTCCAGAAGGCCAGCAGCGAGAGGAGCGCCAGGTCGGCGGCGCTGTCGTCCCCGCCGTGGCCGGACGCGTCGCCGGCCCACAGGCGGCAGAAGCGATCCCCGTTGCGTGCCCCCCGCGCCCGGTCGAGCACGTCGTCGTCGCCCAGGGGCGGCGAGCCGGCGCCGTTCGGTCGGCCCGTCCCGTCGCGGGGACCATCGCCGTTCGGGCCGAAGTGCTCGGCGTGCCAGCGGGCGATGGCGGCCGTCCGTTCCTCGACGCGCTCGTGGCCGACCAATGCGCAGCCGGTCACGGAGAGGTACCGGCTGCGGTCGTAGACTTCGCGGTTGCCCTTCTTCCGCCTACCCGCCGGCAGCGTCCCGAAGGCGAACCCCCGGAGGCCGGCGCCCGACGGGCTGACCTCGGCGTAGCACCCGAGTTCGGTCACTTCGGCCAAGATGGCGGGGTCGATCTCGCCGGTAGACGGGTCGCGGCACGCGTCCCAATCGAAGCCGACGAGACCGGCTGCCGGATCGAGGATCAGCCCCAGCCGCGTGAACCGTCGACCGTCGATGAGGGCCAGGGCGTCCGGGAAGGGGTCGCCGGTGGTGGGGGCCGACGGGTCGGCCCGCCGCCCGGTCAGCGGCGTGTAGGGGATTTTGTCGTCGCCGCTGACGACCCAACGGCCGAGGGCTTTCAGCTCGGCCGGGATCGCGTCCGGGTCGGGGGGAAGCGTGGCCGGGGTCGCATCGATCGTCGCGCTCACGCCCCCCCCCGTCCTCGCCGGCCAAACCGAGCCGGGCCAGCGCTCGGGCGTGCTCCGCCGCCGGCAACCAGACGAACCGCGTCCGCCGTCCGCCGTCCGCCGACGCCGTTGTAGTGGGCGACCAGACCCGGCACTGGTTCGCCACGGGCGTCGCGGGCGGCGAGGTCGTTGACGGTCGCGATCAGGTCGTCTGGCAGGTCTTCGGGGAAACCAAGGATTGGTCTGCTAGACTTGGTGCCGAGGGATGCGCCGCCGCTCATCAGCGCCCCCTTCCGCCCGCCGGCTCGACCCCGGCGGGCTTCTCTTTACCCGGCGAATCGGAGCGAGATGGCGGCTCCTCGAACTCGGCGGCGCGCCGGCGCTCGACGCGCTCGGCGATCTCGGCCAGAGTCAGCACCAGCCCCCACAGGGGGGACGCTTCGGGCGGTTTCCCAACACTCGGAAACATGATGTACCCACCGGCGGCCGGGACGAGGCCCGGACGGGCGCTCAAGGCGCTTCCGGCGGCTCAGAGGCCGTGGGCAGCTCAAAGGCTGAAGGCGGCTCGAAGGCCGGGACGGCGCAGCAGGGAGCGCCGGCGGGGAGCGGGATTAGCTGGCGCGGGCCGGCGGGCGGGTGGCGCGGATCGCGTCGGCGGCCGTGACGCCCACCTTCGCGCCGCAGCGGCAGCGGACGGCGACTCGCCCCTTCACGGGGTGAACGCGGGCGAGGTGGTATCCGCATTCAGTACATTTCCAGCGTTTGGAAAGGGAATCAGCAACGGTCTTGCCAGGGGAGTCGGTGACGCGTCCGACATTTACGAGGCCGCATGTCACATTGTCCAGCCGTCCGCGGCAGGATCGCTCGATCTCTAGACCGTCGCCGGACGATCGGCCCACCTTGAAGAGGAGTTTCCCGCAGGCGGCACACCGCACCTCGGCCTCCTCGCCGGACGGACGCGCTAACGCCCCCGAAGTTGGGATCGGAACGTCGCCCACTGCGGCGCTAGCCATCGGTCTTCCACCGCGGGCCGGTGGCGTCCGTCCCCGTCGTCTTCAGGTCGACAACCAGAACGTCGTCCTCTATCGTCGCCGCATACTTCAGGGCGGTACCAGTGGGGATACCGAAACGGTTGGTAAATGCTTGACCCGCGATGATCCAAGAGTTCGAACCGCCCTGCTTCCGAAGCGCATAGGCATGGGGCAAAGTCGGATCGGCGGGGCGAAAGCCGATGAGTCGCTCCTCGGGATCGTACAGGAGCTCGACCGCCTCCGGGTCGCCAATTGCGGACCGCGCGGCGGCGTTAAAGCCGAAAGTCCCGCGACGCTGGATCGTGACAAGGGCTTCTCCCAACCCCGATGGGGCGCGTCTATCGAACGTCTGCCAGTTCCTCACGCGATGCCTCCTTGGTCCCGATGACCGCGCCACGAGACGACGCGGTATCACTCTCTCCGAGAGTCTACCACGGAATGCGGGAGCGATGTCGGCAATCGGTGCAGCAAGCGCCTGGGCAAGTGTCGCGACGGCAGCCGATCAATCGGCGGGAACCCCGACCGGACGCAGGGCGGCCCGCACCGTCTCGTGGCTCACCCCGAACTCGGCGGCCAGGTCGCGCAAGGATCGCCTACCACCGTCCGCCCGGATCGTCGCCGCCTGCTCGGCCGACAGCTTCCGCGCCCGCGGCTCGCGGTCGGCATCGCGCCCAGAACCGCCCGCCTTCGTCCGGGGCGGGGGCACCGCGATCAGGAACGCCCCCGCTGGCAGAATGCACCCGTTGAGGGGAATCCCGTCGATGCCGCGTCCGCGATCTTGACGGACGAGTACAGACGGTTGACGCCGCCCGGCCGGTGGGCCATGATGCGCGGCACGATTCCTTCCCACCCGTCGACCCGGACCGGAAATGGCCACGACGGTGCCCGACCGCCCCCACACGCTGCCCCTGTCCCGCACGCCGCTGATCGGCCGGGAGCGGGAGGTGGCGGCGGTGGCGGCGCTGCTGCTGCGCGACGACGTCCCGCTACTGACGCTGACCGGCCCCGGCGGGGTCGGCAAGACCCGGCTCGGCGTCCACGCGGCCGCTGAGGTGTCCGGCGCCTTCCCGGACGGGGCCTGGTTCGTCGGCCTCGCCCCGATCGCCGACCCCGACCTCGTCGCCGCGGCCATCGCCCAGGCGCTCGGCGTGCATGAGGCCGGCGACGGGCCGCTGGCCGGGCGGCTCACGGCATTCCTGCGCGACAAGCGCCTCCTGCTGGTGCTCGACAACGTCGAGCAGGTGGTCGAGGCCGCGCCGCTCGTCGGCGACCTCCTTGCCGCGTGCCCGGAGTTGAAGGTCCTGGCTACGAGCAGAGTGCGCCTCCGGCTCTCCGCCGAGCGCGAACGCGTGGTGCCGCCGCTCGGGATGGCGGCGCCAGACGGCGCCGCCTCGGCCGAGGCCGTGTCCCGATCCGAGGCGGTACGGCTCTTCGTCGCGCGGTCCCAGGCGGTGAAGGAGGACTTCGCCGTCACCGCCGAGAACGCCCGGATCATCCTTGACATCTGCCGCCGCCTGGACGGCCTGCCCCTGGCCATCGAACTGGCCGCCGCCCGGACCAAGGTCCTGCCCCCGGCCGCGTTGTTGGCCCGGCTGGAGTGCCGACTGCCGCTGCTGACCGGCGGGGGCCGGGACCTCCCCGCGAGGCAGCAGACGATGAGGGACGCGATTGCCTGGAGCTACGGCCTGCTCCCGGACGGGGAGCAGGCCCTGTTCCGGCGACTCTCGGTCTTCGTTGACGGCTTCTCAGTGGAGGCAGCAGGCTCGGTCGCGACCGGTGCCGGCGGCCTCGGCGTGGACCCCTTCGACGCCGTCGCCTCGCTGGTTGACAAGAGCCTGCTTCGGCAGGAAGCGGGGCCGGGCGGCGAGCCGCGCTACGCGATGCTCGAGACGATGCGCGAGTTCGCGGTGGAGCGGCTGGCGCGAGGGGCGAGGGGCGAGGAGACGGTGACCCGGGACGCGCATGCTGCCTACTTCTTGGCGCTGGCCGAGCGGACCGAGCCGGAGATCTACCGAGGCCGAGACCTGGCTTGTCTGCTCGCCACGATCGAGGCGGAGCACGACAATCTCCGCGCCGCGCTGACCCACCTTTCGGGCATCGGCGACGGGATTGCTACGTGCCGTTTGGCCGGGGCGCTTGTCCCGTTCTGGCTGTTCCATAGCCACCGCACCGAAGGGCGCCGGTGGCTGGAGAGTGCGCTCGCTGAGGCAGGAGACCTCGAGGTGTCGGCCGACGTGCGGGCGCGGGCGCTCGGCGGGGCGGCCGTCCTCGCGTTCAGCCAGGGCGACTACGCGCCGGCGGCCGAGCTGGCGGAGGAGAACCTTGCGCTGCGGCACGAGCTAGGAGATGACTGGGGGATCGCCACCGCCCTCAACCTCCTCGGAGCGGTAGAGCGGAGCCGGGGGGCGTTCGATCGATCGGCTGCCTGCTTCGAGGAAGCGCTCGCCCGGTTCGAGGGACTGGGCGCCACCGAGTGGATCGCCCTGGTGTGCTGCAACCTCGGGATGCTGACCTACTGGCGGGGCGATCTGAAGCAGGCGGCGACGCTTCTCGAGAAGGCGGTCGTCTTCTACCTCCACGAAGGCGACCGGTATGCCTACGGAGCCGCTGCCGCGCTCGGCGACCTGGCCCTTGTTAACTGCGACCAAGGTGACCACTCTTGCGCCGGCGCGCGCTTCGTCGAAAGCATCATGCGCTGGCGGGCAGTGGGAACCAAGGAGGGCATCGTCGACTCGCTGGCGCGGGTGGCGGTGCTGGCGATGGCGCGTGGCCAAGTGGGGCAGGCGGCCCGTCTGCTCGGCGCGGCCGAGGCTCTGGGCGCGGCGATCGGCTACGCGTTCGAGCTTCCCGAGCGGGCTCGCCTCGAGCGCCTGACGGTGGCGATCCGCGCGGATCTCGGCGAGGCGGCATTGTCCGCCGCCCGAGCGGCCGGCGCCGCGCTGCCGATCGAGCAGGCGATCGCCGAGGCCGTCGCCGTCGGGGCGGCCGAGGCCGAAGGTGCCGCCGGGACCACCGCCACGCTCGACGAAGTCACCCAAGACACAGCCGGGCGGCTGACGGCCCGGGAGCGGGAGGTGCTCTGGCTACTGGCGGAGGGACTCTCCAACAAGGAGATCGCTGCCCGCCTCTGCCTCGCGCCGCGGACGGTGGCCAACCACGTCGCCAGCATCCTCGGCAAGCTCGGCGTTGGGAGCCGTGCCGCGGCCGTCGCCTACGCCATCCGCCTCGGCGTCGCCTGAGCCACCGCCGGTCACCAACCGGCCCGGCCTTTCATCTAGTCATTAATGACTAGGACCTCCGCCCTCCCCCGCCGGCGAAATGAGTCATCCTGTCGATGCGTCCCGGCACCGGAAGCCCTACGATCCGGCTGATGCTTGGGTCATCGGCTTCCCAGCGGCAGCGGCTCCGGCCGCGGTCCGTGGCGTGTTCACCCTGCAGCGGCGTACCTGTCTTGGGTGTGCGCCCAAGGGAACGCGCCATGGAGGGTGGGCTTCAGTGTCAAGTGCGGCGAGGCCTGGACCACACTGGCAGCAAACCTTGGCAAGCGACCGAGCGCATCACGCAGTGGATTGCGTACCGCGCCCAGGCCGTCGCGCGGCCTGACGTCCTCGCGGGGCGGTTCACCTCGTCGTGGAGGCCGTACCCAGTGCCGAACCGGGCTCCGGGCGCGGTTCGCCGCTTCAACAGCATAGGGGAACAGCATGGACTCCGGCCTCGCTCACCTTCGTCGCGGTCCCAGGCGTCGGCTGGGTTTCTGCCTCGCCACCTGCGCTGCCCTCACCCTGCTCGTTGCCTTGGCGCTCGGCCCCCGACTCAGTTCCTGGGCGCGGTCGGCCCCGGCGGCAGGGGTAGCCACGCCCCAGCTCCGCGAGTTCACTTTGGTCGCCGAGGAGTTCGACTGGCAGATCATGCCGGGGGTGACGGTCCGCGCCTGGGGCTACAACCGGCAGGTGCCGGGGCCGGAGCTGCGCGTGCGGGAGGGGGACACGGTCCGCGTCACCCTGGTCAACCGGCTGCCGGTCGGCACCTCGGTCCACTGGCACGGAATGGACGTGGCGCCGGCGATGGACGGCCCGGTCGGGCTCAACCAGGCGCCGGTTGAGTCGGGGCAGGACTTCGCCTACGAGTTCACCGCCGACAACGTCGGCTCCCGCTGGTACCACGCCCACGCCGACCCGAAGTTCCAGATCGCGCTCGGCCTCTATGGCCCGCTCGTCGTCGAGCCGCGCCAGGCGGAACGGACCTACGACCGCGAGTACACCTACATGACCAGCGAGTGGGATTTGG
>JBBSNJ010000039.1:0-10561 GCA_038232775.1 Thermomicrobiales bacterium | reverse complement strand
GAGGTCCGCGCCCGCGCCGAACGCTCCCAAGCGGCGCAGCGGGACCTGCAAGCCCTGGCCCGCGCCCTGGGAGACCACGCCGTCACCCGCGGTGCCGCCGAGGCGATCGGGCAGGGGGCGTTCGACCAGGCGGCCGACGACCTGCGCGAGCTGGCGCCGAACGCCGACGAGCTCTCTGCCGCCGCCCGCGAGGCGCTGGCCCGCGATCTGGAGCAGGCGGCCGCCGAGATGGCCCCGGCCGGTCAGGAACCGGGGAGCCAGGGGCTCGGCGCCGCCGCCGCGCAGGCGGCCGACGGGCTGCGCCGGGGCGAGCAAGCGGCCCAGGAAGGCGTCCGAGATTTGGGCGACGCGGTCGAGCAGACGGGAGGCGACGTCGCCTCCCAGGCCGAGCTCGCCGACCAGATGCGCCGAGCCCAGGAGGCCGAGGCCCAAGGACAGCGCCCGTCACGACCGGGCGGCCAGCAAGGGCAGTCGGGGCAACAGGGGCAGCAGGGGCAGCAAGGCCAACCGGGGCAGACCGGCGCTCAAGGGGATCCGAGCGACGGCAGTCAGGGGCAGCCCGGTCAGGGGCAGCCGGGCGAAACAGGCGGCCAACCCGGTCAAGCCCCGAGCGAGGGGCAGGCGGGCGAGGCCGGCCAGGGGCAAGAAGGGCAGTCGGGCGGCGAGCCACAGTCCGGCGGGCAGCAGCCAGGGTCGGAGGCCGGGCAGTCCGGACAACCCGGCCAAGCCGGCGCGCCGGGGGCGGCCCAGCCGGGGGAGGCAGGTCAGCCCGGCGTGGGCCAGGCGGGGGGGCAACCGGGCGACGGGGAGCCCGGTGCCGGCAGCGGCGAAGAAGCCACCGGCGACAGCGCGCAGTCTGGTCAGGGCGCCGGCGCCGGCGGTGGCGATGGCCAGGAGGCGGATCAGGACAGCCCAGGCCAGGCCCCCGGCGGTGGCGGCGAGGGGGGAGACCAGGCCGGCCAGGGGGCGCCGGGGGAGGAAGCAGTCGGGCAGGGGGACGGCGCGGGGGTGGCCGGGGGCGAGCCGGCGCCGGTCGTCGAGACGATCCAGCTCCCGTCGGCGCCGCAGGGCGAGGGGGTCCAGACATCGAGCGACGCCGGCTCCTCCAGCCGCGGCACCGGCGCCGGCGCGACCGCCGGCTCGGGCACCACGGTCCAGGGCGACGTCGGCGAGTCGGGCCCCGACAGCAACCGCGTCCCCCCCGACTACCGCGACGTGGTCGAGGACTACTTCTCTCGCCCGGAGGCTGGTTCATGATGCGTTATGTCGCCTGTCGCCTCTCTCGGCGGGCTGCTCCGCTGCTCTCCCCCGCCCGCGCCAGCGACGGATGCCGCGGGACGTGTTGCCGCCGTGGCGCCCAGACCGCCGACGCCTCCCGGCGCCGCGGGATCAACCAGCAGACCCCGCTCGTCGCCGGCGCCGGGGGCCGGTCGTCCTCGGTGATCGTCGGGTGCGGCCGGCGGTTGATCCAACCGGACCCGGCCGGGGTCGCCGCGGGAGCGCGGGAACCGCGGCCCGAGTGGGCGCGGCGGCCCGATCGAGCGGATGGCTCGCCCGGGACTGACGGGGCTGCCACCCGATCGGGCTTCGGCCTTCCCGGCGAGGCCACCGACGCCGCTGCCTTGCCGCGCTCCGTCCCGGCCGCCTCCCCCACTCCCGCCCGCCGCGACCGCGTCGTCTCCCTCCGGGTTCGGGGGGCGGGCGGCGCCGGCGGGGCCGGGGGGCGCGGCTGATGCGCCTCCCCTTCTCCCCCAGCCGCACCAGTCGGTCACCGGCGCCCCCGCCGCCGCCTTCCCCCAGCGACGGTCCCCTCTTCGACGAAGCGCTCCTCGCCAAGCTCGCCCGCCTCGTCCTCCTCTCCGGCCGCGCCCGCGCCGACGGCGTCGCCGGCGAGCACCGCTCCCGCCGTCGCGGCGCCTCGCCCGAGTTCGCCGACTTCAAGAGCTACAGCCAGGGCGACGACTTCCGCCGCATCGACTGGAACACCTACGCCCGCCTCGACGGCCTCTTCGTCCGCCTCAGCGAGGTGACGACCGAGCTCAACGTCCACCTCCTGCTCGACGCCAGCGACTCGATGGACTGGCGCGGCGACCCCGCCACCCCGACCAAGTTCGCCTACGCCCGCCTCGTCGCCGGCGCCCTCGGCTACGTCGCCCTCTGGCGCTTCGACCGCCTGACCGTGGTCCCCTTCGGCGACGGGCTCGGCCCCCCCTTCGGCCCCTCCCAGGGCCGCTCCCACGTCGTCCCCCTGCTCCGGACGCTCGAGAGGATGCCCCCGCTCGGGCGCACCGCGCTGGTGCCCACCATCGACCGCTACGTCCGCGAGCGGCGGCGGCCCGGCCTCCTCTTCCTCGTCTCCGACCTCCTCTCCGGCGAGCCGGCCGAGCTGCGCGATCTCCTGCGCCTGCTCCGCGGCCGGGGCTGGCAGGCGACGATCATCCACGTCGTCGACGAGGCCGAGGTCGCGCCGGCCCTCGCCGGTCGCTACCTCGCCACCGCCGCCCCCGCCAGCCAGCGCCCCGCGGTCGAGCTGCTCGACGCCGAGACGGGCGACCGCCTCCGCCTCTCCCCGACCGACGACGTCCTCGCCCGCTACGCCGTCGCCGTCGCCGGCTGGCTGGAGGAGATCGAGGCCGCCTGCCGCGACGAGCAGACCGGCTACGTGCGCCTCCTGACCAGTTGGGATTTCGGCGAGGTCGTCCTCGGCCTCCTCCACCGCCACGGGATGGTGGCCTGATGCCCAGGTCGTCCCTCGCCGCCCAGCACCGCCGGCCGGTCTCGGCCGGGTCCGTTGCCGCGGCCGGCGGCCCGATCCCCGGGCGAATCGGTTGGCGCCGGCGGTCCCGCGCGCCGGCCGGGCGCCAGGATCTTGCCGCTCGGGCGCCAGGGTTGGCCGAGATTCCCCGCGAAAGGTCGCCCGCATGAGCTTCCTCCTGCCGCTCGGGCTGGCCGCCCTGGTCGCCGTCCCGATCGTCGTCCTGCTCCACATGCGGCACACCACGCCGAGCCTCCGGCCGGTGCCGACGCTCCGGTTCTGGCTGGCGGCCGAGCCGGAGCGGACCGAGCAGACCCGCTTCCACCGCCCGCCCGTCAGCCTCCTCCTCCTGCTCCACCTCCTGATCGTCCTCGCCCTCGGCCTGGCCCTCGCCCGCCCCGTCACCGCCCGCGCCCTCGACGCCTTTGGTCTGGCCGGGCTCGGCCCCCTCCGCACCGAGCCGCGTCACCTGATCCTCCTCCTCGACGGCTCGACCTCGATGAGCGCCACCGACACCCCCTCCGGCCGCCCCCGCTTCGACGACGCCCGCGCGCAGGCGATCGCCCGCCTCGCCGACCTCCGCCAAGGCGACGTCGCGACGGTGCTCCTCCTCGGTACCAGCGTCGCCACCCTCGGCGCCACCGACGCCGGGTCGCTCAATCTGCTCCGCGAGCGCCTGGCCGACCTCCCCCTCCCCGGCGGTCGGGCCGACCTCGACGCCGCCCTCGGCCTCGCCCGCGACCTGCTCTTGCCCGAGCTGGCCGACCGGGTCGTGGTCGTGACCGACGGCGCCGTCGCCATCGATCCGGGGGCCGTCGCCGCGCTCGGCGCCCCGGTCGAGCTGGACCTCGTCGGCGCCGCCGCCCGGGGGGAGACGGCCGACAACGTCGCCGTCGTCGACCTCGCCGCCGAGCCAATCCCCGGCAACCTGAACCAGCTCCAGCTCTTCGCCCGCGTGATGAACTTCTCGGCCCAGGCGGTCACCGCCCCGGTCGTCCTCGCCGGCGACGGGATCGAGCTCGCCCGCCAGGAGCTCCAGCTCCCCGGCAACGGCGGCAGCCAGGAGCTGACCTGGCCGCTGCCGCCGGACGTGCAGGAGGCTTCGGTCCGGGTCGCGACCGCCGACCCCCTGCCGGCCGACGACGCGGCCTCGCTCGTCCTCCGCCAGGACGCGGCGGAGAACCTCTCGCTGCGCGTCCTCCTCGTCGCCGACGCCCCGGCCGACTTGCAGCGCGCCCTCCAGGCGCTGCCGGGGGCCGAGGTCCAGACGGAGCTGAGCGGCGCCTTCGCCGAGGCCCTCGCCGGCCAACGCTACGACTTGCTCGTCTTCGAGAAGGCCGCCCCGCCGCCGGAGGCGGTCGCCGACCTCGCCACCCCGCTCCTCTTCGTCAATCCACCGGCCGGCGGGCCGTTCCCGATCGAGGGAGCGATGCCCGAGCCGACGATCACCGACCTGCGGACCCAGGATCCGCTGCTGGCCGGGGTCGATCTGGCCGGCGCCACCTTCGGCGAGACCCCGATCTACGGCCTCGGCCCTGGCCAGACGGAGGTGGTCGGCGCCGCCGAGGGACCGCTCGTCTTCCGGGCGGCGGTCGGCGGCCAGCCCGCGATCGGCTTCGCCTTCGATCTCGCTGCCTCCAACCTCCCCCGGCGGGTCGCCTTCCCGATCCTGGTCGCCAACGCCGTCCGCGAGCTGGCCCCTAGCCCCCTCCCCCGCGCCGTCCCCCTCGGCGATCCTCTCCGCTATCGCCCCCGCGCCGGGGCCGCCGCCGTCCGCGTCACCCCGCCCGACGGCGCCGCCGTCGACCTCCCGGTCACCGCCGAGGAGGCCCTTGCCGGAGCCGACTCGCCGGCGGCCGGAACCGCGAGCGGCGCCGCTCCGGACGCCGGCCCCGGCCCCGGCCGACCCCGCGAGATCGCCTACGTCGACACAGGCCGGGCCGGGGTCTACGCTGTCCAGGAGCTCGACGCCGCCGGGGACGACCTCGGCGGCGGTCGGTTCGTCGTCAACGCCGGCCACCCCCGCGAGTCCGACCTCCGCCCTGGCCTGGACCTCGCCGACAGCCTCGCCCAAGGGCGCGCCAGCGCGGTCGCCGCCTCCGCCGGCGCCGACCTCTCCGACCTCTGGCCCCTGCTCGCCGCCCTCGCCTTCGCCCTGCTCGCCGTCGAGTGGCTCGTGGCGGCCCGCCCGTGGCTGGTCGGCGTCGGGCGGCGGCGATCGGGCGTCAGGCGTCCGGGGCTAGGCGTCGGGCGCTAGACGCGACTCGGAACTCGGAATTCAAGACATCGTTCATGGGACACCGCCGATGCCGAACCCGACCGACCTCTCCCTCTCCTTCGCCCGGCCCGCCGCCCTCTGGCTGCTGGCCGCGCTGCCCCTCTTCGCCCTCCTTGGGTGGCTGGGGGTCCGCCGGCGGCGGCTGCCGAGAGCGGCGCTGGCGCTGCGGCTGCTGGTCGTCGCCCTGGTCGCCCTCGGCCTGGCCGAGCCGCTGCTGACCACCGACGCCGTCGCCGCCAGCACGGTCTTCGTTGTCGACCGCTCCCGCAGCCTCGACGACGGCGCCGCCGGCGCCGCCAGCGATTGGGTGGGCGACGCCCTGGCGGCGGCCGGGGCGGACGACGGCGCCGCCGTCGTCGCCTTCGGGACGGCGCCCCGCGTCGCCGCCCCGGCCGGCCCCGCCCAGGACCTCGGCGACGACTGGACCCGCCTCCCCGCCCCCAACGACGCCGACCGCGACTACACCGACGTCGAGTCCGCCCTCGCCCTGGCCCGCGCCCTGCCGCTCGGCGGCGGCCGCCGGGTGGTGCTCGTCTCCGACGGCGCCGAGAACGTCGGCACCGCGCTCGACCAGGCGGCCGAGGCGGCGGCCGAGGGGATCCCGATCGACGTCGTCCCCCTCGACGGCGTCGGCGACCGCGACCTCCGGGTCGAAGGGGCGACCGCTCCCTCCTCCGCCTGGCTGGGCGAGCCGGTCACGGTCCTCGCCAGCGTCAGCAGCGGCGTCGCCGGGCCGGGCCGGGTCGAAATCTGGGTCGACGGCCAGTTGGCCGAAACCAAGGAGACCGCGCTGCCAGCGGGCCTCAGCTCCCACGCCTTCAATCTGACCGACCTCCCGGCTGGGTTCCACGCGCTCGAGGTGCGGGTCGCCGGCCCGGCCGACGGGGACCGCTTCCCGCAGAACAACACCGTCCCGCTCGCCCTCGTCGTCCGCGACCAACCGCGCCTGCTGCTGGTCGCCCCAGAGGACGCCGCCGCCGGCGGCCTGGAGGGGGCGCTGGCCCGGAGCGGCGCCGAGATCGAGACGATCGCGCCGGGGTCGGTCCCCTCCCGCCTCTCCGAACTCGGCGAGTACGACGGCTTCGTCCTCGATAACGTGCCGCTGGCCGCCCTCAGCCTCGACCAGGTGATCGGGCTGCGCGAAGCCGCCCGCGGCCTCGGCCGGGGCCTGGTCGTCGTCGGCGGGACGTCATCCTACGGCCCCGGCGGCTACGCCCAGTCGCCGCTCGAGGAAGCGCTGCCGGTCACGGTCCGGGTCACCGACGGCACCCAGCGGCAGAAGGTCGCCCTCCTCCTGATCATGGACAAGTCGGGTTCGATGAGCTACGACCCGCTCGGCGGCGCCGGCAAGATCGAGATGGCCAAGGAGGCAGTCCGCCTCGCCGCCGGCTCGCTAGTCGACGGCGACCAGATCGGCGTCATCGTCTTCAACGACAGCCAGGAGTGGGCGGTGCCGTTAACCGCGATCACGGGGGAGGAGAGCCGGCAGCGGATCGACACCCAGATCAACGCGATCAGCGCCGACGGCGGGACCGAGATCCTGCCCGCCCTCTCGGCCGGGCTCGACGCCATCCGCAACGTCGAGGCCGACGTCCGCCACATCGTCCTCCTCTCCGACGGCAAGGCCCGCTCCGGCACCCGCGAGAGCTACCAGCAGCTCCTCGACGACGCGATGGTCGACCGCACCACCCTGTCGACGATCGCGATCGGCGAGGACGCCGACCAAGACCTCCTCAACTTCCTGGCCGACGAAGGGGGCGGCAACTACCACTTCACGGAGCGGGCCGAAGACATCCCCCAAACCACTCTCGAGGAGGCCCAGAGCGCCGGCAGCCAGTCGGTGATCCGGGGGACGTTCCGCCCGATCCAGACCCTGCCCAGCCCGATCCTCGCCCCCTTCCGCCCCGAGGAACTGCCCGACCTCGACGGCTACGACTTCGCCGAGGCCAAGCCCGAGGCCCAGGTCGTCCTCATCAGCGACCGCGACGATCCCGTCCTCGCCAAGTGGCAGTACGGCCTCGGCCGGGTCGTCGCCTGGACCGCCGACGACGGCGCCGACCTGGCCGCGCCGTGGGCCCTCTGGCCACGTTATGACGAGTTCTGGGGCTCGCTGCTGCGCTGGGCCCTGCCCGACCCGGAGAACCGGGCGATCGGCGTCGGCGTCCGCCGCGACGGCCCCGACGCGGTCGTCACCGTCGACGCCGTCGGCGAGACGGGCGACTTCGTCGACCTGGCCGCGACCACCGCCACGATCACCGCTCCCTCCGGCGGCGTCGTCGCCGATCGCCCCCTGACCCAGACTGGCCCCGGCCAGTACCAGCTCCGCGTCGCCGCCCCCGAGCCGGGCGCCTACCGGATCGAGCTCGGCCAGCGACGCGGCGAGCGGACGCTGACCGAGGTGGCCGGCTTCGCCGTCCCCCCCTCCCCCGAGCTCCAGCCCGCGCCCGGCGCCCCGGCCCTCCTCCGCGAGCTCGCCGCCCGGACGGGGGGCCGGCTCCTCTCCCTCGACGACCCAGCCGCCGCCTTCACTGGGGCCGACCCGGCCGGCTCCCCCCTCCGTCACTACCGCGCCCTCTGGTACGTCCCCCTGACCGCGGCCCTCGTCCTGCTCCTGATCGAGCTCGCCCTCCGCCTCGGCGCCTTCGGCTCGCTGCGCCGCTTGCTCGTGGTCCGGGGTCGCGGCTGAGCTGGAAGTTCGCGGCGGCCCCGCCGGCGCGGTATCATCCAGCGCGGAGTCGGCCTCCGGAGTACGGGCGGGCGCTGTCTTCCCCGCTGCCTGGCGGACGCGCGGCCTCGGCTGGGGTCCGCGCCGCAGGAGCGAAGCGGGCAGTCCTCCTCCCCGGCCGGGCACCGCCGCCCACCTCGACGACCGCTGATTTCGGGACCGATGAGCGAGGCCGGGGTCGAGGACGAGCGCGACGACCGCGACCCGAGTCCCGGAGCAGCCGGGCGAGACGGCAATCCGAGGGGGCGGGCGGTGCTGGTCATCCGGGTTGACCTCCGGCGGCAGGTCAGGGTGAAGGGAGCCGAGCACGACATCGCCGGGGCGGAGCTTGTCGCCGCGGCGCCCGTCGGCGTCGCGAGCTCCGCATGAATGGTTGGCAGGGCGCTACCCACGCCTTGCGCGACCGCGACCGCAGCGAGCGCCGATGATCCACGTCAACGTCCACACCGACGGCGTCGGCCTCCAGAACGATCTCCCACCGGAGGCGATCAGCGAGGCCCTCGCGCGCGACGACCACCTGCTCTGGCTCGACGTGGTCGACCCGACGCCGGCCGAGATCCGGCTCCTCGGGCAGGAGTTCGGATTTCACCCGCTCGCCCTCGAAGACGCGACCCGTCGCCACCAGCGGCCCAAGGTCGACCAGTACGATGGCTTCGTTTTCCTCGTCTTCTACGGCCTGACCGACGAAGCGGGTCGCCCCCGTGTCCGCGAGATCGACCTCTTCGTCGGCAAGAACTATCTTGTCACCGTCCACGATGGATCGCTGCCCCAAATCCGGGAGACGGCCGACCGCTGGTGCCGCGGCATCGCCGAGCTCGGCGACCGCGGCGTCGGTCTGCTCGTCTACTCCCTGATCGACGCCGTGGTCGATGGCTACTTTCCGGTCGTCGACGACCTCGGGGAGCGGGTCGAGGATCTGGAGGAGCGTCTCTTCGAGCGGCCCGAACCGGGTGCCCAAGCCGAGATCTTCGCGCTCCGGAAGGACCTCCTGATCGTCCGCCGCGTGCTCGGCCCGGAGCGGGACGTGATGAACCTCCTGGTGCGCCGCGAAGCTCCCCTCTTCGGGACCGAGCAGGTCGTCTACTTCCAGGACGTCAACGACCACATCCTCCACCTGATGGACACCGTCGACGCCTATCGCGACCACCTCTCGTCAGCGCTCGAGATCAACCTGTCGATGACATCCTACCGCTTGAACGAAGTCGTCAAGCGCCTCACGGGCTCCTCAATCATCCTGATGTCGATCACGCTGATCGCCGCCATCTACGGCATGAACTTCCTGGACATGCCGGAACTGAGCTGGCGCTTCGGCTACCCCTACGCCCTCGGCCTGATGGCTGCCGTCGCAACTGCCCTCTTCATCCTCTTCCGCCGCATCGACTGGCTATAATCCGCGAGCGGCGCGCTTCGAGCATCTACGACGTTATCATAACCTTGTCTCGCGAAGCCGAGAAATGAGCGCGGGCAGCGGCGGCACGGTGATCCAATCTTGCTCGTCCGCCCGTCTCGGTTCCCTTCATACCTAATCGGGGTGACCCCTCGCATTCCCGCTGCGCCAGTGAGCCCTTACCCCCGGCCCCCTTCCCTCGGTCCCATGCGCGGGAGAGGGAAGACTCGCCATCCGCCGGTAGTGGAACAGTTCCACCGGAGAACGTGTCAGATCGCCGTCAGGACCGCCCCGGCGATCGAGAGATAGATCAAAAGCCCGGTGGCGTCGACCAGGGTTGTGATCAGCGGCGCTGAGACGACCGCCGGATCGACGTTCAACCTCCGCAGCACGAGCGGCAGGACCGCGGCGACGGTCGCCGACCAGACCGTGACGCAGACGATCGTGGCGCCGACAACGACGCCGAGCGCGGCGCCGTCCCGGTAGCCGGCCCGGAGGAAACCGGCCACTCCCATGATCGCGCCGGCAAGTATGCCGACTGCCATCTCCTTGGTCAGCACCCAGCCGATGTCGCGCAGATCGACCTCCCCCACTCCGATCGCGCGGACGAGGGTCGTCACCGTCTGGCTGCCGACATTGCCGCCGATGCCGATGATCAACGGGATGAAGATTTTGAGGGCGTCGACCCGCTCTAGCTCGTCGTTGAAGGCGTCGAGCACCTGGCTGGTCAGGAGGCCGGCGACGAAGAGGAAAAGCAGCCAGCCGATTCGGCGTCGCAGCAGCAGCCCGACCCCCGCCAATCGGTAGGGCGTATCGAGCGGCTGCGACCCACCGAGCCGCTCGATGTCCTCGGTCGCCTCCTCCTCCAGGATGTCGGCGACGTCGTCCTGGGTGATGATCCCGAGCAAGTGGTCCGCGGCGTCGACGACGGGGAGGGCGAGCAGGTTGTGGTCGATCAAGAGCCGGGCGGCGGTCTCCTGGTCGGCATCGTCCCGGACCCGGATCGGGTCGGAGATCATCACCTGCGCCACCGGCGTGTCGGGGCGGGTTAGGACCAGATTGTGAAGGGAGAGAACCCCGAGCAGGTGCTCGTCCTGATCGATGACGTAGACGTAGAAGAGGGTCTCGGCTTCCTCCGCCACCCGCCGCAGGTTGACGATCGCCTCGTCCGCCCGCAGGGTCGGCGTGACGGCGACGAAGGCGGGGGTCATGATCCCGCCGGCGCAGTCGGGCGGGTAGGCGAGCAGCTCGCGGATCTCGGCCGCTTCCTCCGGCTCCATCGCCGTCAGGATCAGCTCGGCTTCGGCGTCCGGCAGCTCCTCGATGACGTCCGTCGCGTCGTCGGGGTCCATCGCTTCGAGCAGATCGGCGGCGGCCGGCTTGCTCAAAGGACGGAGGATCGCGGCGGCGGCGGCG
>JBBSNJ010000038.1:0-10568 GCA_038232775.1 Thermomicrobiales bacterium | reverse complement strand
CCGCCGGGGGGGCGCCGCGCCCCCCGAGGCCGGCGGCGCCGGCGGGCGCGGGTGCCCGCCGCCCCCGGCGCTGGGCGAAGGGCGCCCCCGGCGGCGGCGCCGCCGCCGACCTGGCGCTGGTCGATCTCGACGCGAGCCAGGAGTTGACCGCCGCCGACCTCCACTCCCGGCACCGCCAGAGCCCCTTCCTCGGGCGCCGGCTGCGGGGGCGGGTGGTGCGGACGATCCGGCGCGGCGAGACGATTCAGAGAGACGGGCGGGCGACAGCGAGGAGCGGCGGGCGGTTGATCATTCCCGACGGTGATCGCGTCTGATACGGAATCCGGGTGGATCGCGGGTGTTCCCCCGACGGTCCGCGACCACGCTCCCCCTTGCCCCGGTCCCGCGCACCGGGAGCGGGGCCGGGGGTGAGGGCTGGCTGCGGCAGCAGGAACGCGAAGTGTTCTCCCGGGTTCCGTATGAGCCTCGGCGAGGGCGGCCGCCGCCGCCCCCCGATCGGCGGGCGACCTTCAGCAGGGCACGGGGAACGCCGAGACCCTCCCTTCGGCGGGGAGATACAACCGTCGCCGCTGATAGATTCCTTGGCCGTCCCCCCTGGTCTACACTCCCGCCGTCGCGGGATCGCAGCGGGAGCACGCGGGTGATGTGGCAGACCTACCTCCAACCAACCACCGTCGAGGAGACCCTGGCGCTCCTCGCCGAGCACGGCGACCAGGCCCGGATCGTTTCCGGCGGCACCGACGTCCTGGTCGAGCTCTCCCGCGGAGTGCGGCCAACCGAGACGCTGATCGACATCTCGCGGCTGGGCGAGCTGCGCTACATCCGGGAGGAGGGAGGTGTCGTCCGACTCGGCGGATTGGCGACCCATAACGACGTGGTCGCCTCCGCGATCGGTCGGGAGCGGGCGCTGCCGCTGGCCCAAGCCTGCTGGGAGGTCGGGGCGCCGCAACTACGGACGCGGGGGACGGTGGCCGGCAATCTGGTGACCGCCTCCCCCGCCAACGACACGATCACCCCCCTCCTGGCGCTCGGGGCGGAAGTGGTGCTGGCGAGCGCCGGCGGGGAGCGGACGCTGCCGCTCGGGGAGTTCCTGCTCGGGGTGCGGCGGACGGCGATCCGCCCCGACGAGCTGGTGCGCGAGATCCGGTTCCCGGCGCTCGGCGACGGGCGGCGCGGCATCTTCCGTAAGCTCGGACTGCGGCGGGCGCAGGCGATCTCGGTCGTCGACGCGGCGATCGTCCTCGGCTTCGACGGGGAGCGGGTGTCCGGGGCGCGGATCGCGCTCGGCGCGGTGGCGCCAACGATCATCCGGGCCGAGGGGGCCGAAGCGTTCCTCATTGGACGGTCGCTCGACGCCGAGACCTGCCGCCGGGCCGGGGCGCTGGCGGCGGATGCGGCACGGCCGATCGACGACATCCGCGGGTCGGCGGGCTACCGGCTGAAAGCACTCGCCGCCCTCATCGAGCGCGGACTGGCGCGGCTCGGCGACGGGGCGGAGGCGGAGGGGCTGCCGCCATCGCCGGTCCTGCTCGAAACGGCGCCGGCCGACGGTGGTGCCGCCCGACCCGCCGGATCGGAGCCGTTCGCCGGGGTGATCCGGACGACGGTCAACGGTGAGCCGCAAGCATGGGCCGCGGCCGCGGGCAAGACGCTCCTCGACGCGCTGCGCGAAGACGCCGCGCTGACGGGGACCAAGGAAGGCTGCGCCGAGGGAGAATGCGGGGCCTGCACCGTCTGGCTCGACGGCCAGGCGGTGATGTCCTGCCTGGTGCCGGCGCCGCAGGCGCACGGGGCGAGCCTGACCACCATCGAAGGGCTGGCGGCGACCGCGACCGAGGATGGGCCACGCGACGGGGGGCTGCACCCCCTCCAGCGGACGTTCATCGAGGCGGGAGCCGTCCAGTGCGGCTACTGCATCCCGGGGATGTTGATGGCCGGGGCCAAGCTCCTGGCCGAGCGGCCGGCGCCCGACGAGGAGGAAATCCGGATCGCACTGAGCGGGAACCTCTGCCGTTGTACCGGCTACCGCAAAATCCTCGACGCGGTGCAGGCGGCGGCCGCCGACCTGGCGCCGGCCGGGGAGCGGGCGGGGGTCGGGCGATGACGCGGTCGGCGGTCGTCGGGCAGCCCCTGCCGCGGCACGACGCGCTCGGCAAGGTGACCGGGGCGACGACCTACCCGGCCGACCTGGTGCGGCCGGGGATGCTCCACCTGAAGGCGGTCTTCGCCGGCCGTCCGCACGCCCGGCTGCTCGCGATCGATGCCCGCGCCGCGCTGGCCCTTCCCGGCGTCGTCGCCGTCCTGACCGCCGCCGACGTCCCCCACAACGCCTACGGGCTGATCGAGCCGGACCAGCCGGTGCTCTGCGGGGACGTCGTCCGGTTCGAGGGGGACAAAGTCGCGGTGGTCGTCGCCGAGAGCGCGGCGTCGGCGGCGACGGCGGCGGCGCTGGTTCGGGTCGAGTACGCGGCACTGCCCGCGGTCACCGACCCGGAGCTCGCCCTGGCGGCCGACGCCCCGCTCGTCCACGCCGAGCGGGAGAGCAACCTGCTGCTCCACGTCCCGATCCGCAAGGGGGACGTGGCGGCCGGCTTCGCCGCCGCCGACGTCGTGCTGGAGGGGGAGTTCACGACCGCCTGGCAGGAGCACGCCTTTCTCCAACCGGAGGCGGGGATCGCCTGGGTGGACGATGGCGAGCGGCTCATCGTCGAGACGGCCGGCCAATGGCTGCACGAGGACCGGCGGCAGATCGCGGCGGTGCTTGGCCTGCCCGAGGAGCGGGTCGTCGTCCGCTACGCGGCGATCGGCGGCGCCTTTGGGGGGCGGGAAGACCTCTCGGTCCAGGCTCCCCTGGCGCTGGCCGCTTGGAAACTGCGGCGGCCGGTGGCGATGGTCTGGAGCCGGGAAGAGTCGATCGTCGGGCACCACAAGCGGCACCCGATCCGCGTCCGCTGCCGGTGGGGGGCGACCAAGTCGGGTCAGATTACCGCGGTCGAGGCGGACGTCTTGGCCGACGGCGGGGCCTACGCCTCGACCAGCGCCGAGGTGGTCAAGGTCGCGGCCCTGTTCGCCACCGGCTGCTACCAGGTGCCGAACGTCGCCGTCGACGGGCGGGCCGTCTACACCAACAACGTCCCCGCGGGCGCCTTCCGCGGCTTCGGGGCGCCACAGGCGCAGTTCGCCGCCGAGGTGATGGTGACGCGCCTGGCGCACGCGCTCGGGCTCGACCCGGCCGAGCTGCGGCGGCGGAACCTCTACCACGAGGGGAGCCTGGAGCCGACGGGGCACCCGCTGCCGGCGGGGGTCAGCGCCCGGCCGGTCTTCGAACGGTGCCTCGAGGAGGCGGCGCGGCGAGGGTGGCGAGTAGCGGATGGCGGGTGGCGGGGAGACGAACCCGAAGCCGGTTCGGCGGCAACCAACGGCACCGCCTGCAACCTACCCGCCGCCGCCCGCCACCTCCGGCGCGGGGTCGGCTTCGCCTGCGGGATCAAGAATCTCGGCTACTCGTTCGGCTTCCCGGAACAGGCGACGGCGACGGTCGAGCTGGCCGGGCGAGGGGAGGTCGAGCGGACGACGGTCCGGGTCGGCGCGGCCGACGTTGGGCAGGGGTCGCACCTGGCGCTGCGGCAGATCGCGGCCGACGCGCTGGAAGTCGATCCAGCCCTGATCGAGATGGTCTGCGATGACAGCGAGCTGGCGCCGAACGCGGGGAGCGCGTCCGCCTCGCGGCTGACCTACATGGCGGGGCGCGCGGTCCACGACGCGGCGGTCGAGGCGCTGGCGAAGTACCGGAATAGCGACGACGCGCGGGTCGAGGCGACGGTCCAGTTCCGGCCGGCGACGACGACGGCGCTCGATCCGGAGACCGGGGCCGGGGTGCCGAACTACTGCTACGGCTACGCCTCCCAGGCGGTCGAGGTCGAGGTCGACGAGGGGACGGGTCAGGTCCGGGTCGCGGCGGTGATCAGCGTCCACGACGTCGGCCGGGCGATCAACCGGCAGCAGGTGGAGGGGCAGATCGAGGGATGCCTGGCGCAGGCGGTCGGCTATGCCCTGATGGAGGAGTTGCGGGTGGCGGAAGGGCGAATCCTGACCCCTTATCTGAGCACCTATCTGCTGCCGACGACCCTCGACATGCCGCCGGAGATCGTGCCGGTGATCCTGGAGCTGGCCGACCCGCACGGCCCGTTCGGCGCCCGCGGGGTGGCCGAGATGCCGCTGGTACCGCTGCTGCCGGCGATCGCGGCCGCGATCCACGACGCCTGCGGCGTCTGGCTCAGCCAGCAGCCGTTCACGCCGGAGCGGGTGCTGGCGGCGCTGGCAAGGCGGGATGCAGGGTAATCCTGCGCCACCTGACATCCACTCCGGGGTGGGGGAGCGGGGGCGCGTTGCGGACCAACAGCCCAGAAAGGCACGGCTCCCGGCCCGGACGAGGGGGGCGAGGAGGATGGCAGCGCTGATCTGGTCGCCGCGCCCAATGGGCACCCGTTGCGTGGGGCGCGGTTCTGCGCTAGGTTCGTCGGCGGCAGATCGAACGAGGGGAAGGGAGGGCGACGGGTCATGCTCCGGATCAGCGTCGGGTCGTTCGAGTTCCGGGCGCGGCTGGAGGAGGCGGCGGCGCCGCGCACCTGCGAGGCGTTCGGGCGGTTGCTGCCGTTCCGGAACCGGATCATCCAGGCGCGCTGGAGCGGCGAGTCGGCCTGGATCCCCCTCGGCGACTTCGACGTCGGGGTCGGCTTCGAGAACGCGACCAGCTACCCGGCGCCGGGGCAGATCCTGCTCTACCCCGGCGGCTACTCGGAGACGGAGATCCTCTTCCCCTACGGCGCGACCTGCTTCGCCTCGAAGCTCGGCCAACTGGCGGGCAACCACTTCTTGACGATCGTCGAGGGGGCGGGGCGGCTGCCGGAGCTGGGGCGAACGGTGGTCTGGGAGGGGGCGCAGGAGATCGTCTTCGACCGGGCTTGAGCGGGATCGCGACGTCCGCGGACAGGGTGGCGCGAGCTGGTCGCTAGCGGCTGGCGAAAGGAGCAGACGGATGAAGGAGCACGAGATGAAGCTGACGCGGCGGCGATGGGTCTGGGTCGCCTCGCTCCTGGCGGGGGGGGCCACGGTCCCCGGTGGGCTGATTCGAGCGGCCACGACGTCGGCCCAGGACGCCTCGCCGGGCGCTTCGCCCAGCGCCTCGCCGGCGGCGACACCGGCAGTCACGGGCGAGGGGATCAAGGTCGCCTTCGTCTACGTCGGGCCGATCGGGGACCTGGGCTGGACCTACGCCCACGACCAGGGCCGGCTGGCGTTGGAGCGCAACATCCCCGGCGTCGAGACCGTCTATGCCGAGAGCATCCCCGAACAAGGTCCAGACGGAGAACGCGTCATCCGCAGCTTCGCCCAAGACGGGGCGGACATCATCTTCACCACCTCGTTCGGCTTCATGGACGCCACGATCAACGTCGCGGCCGACTTCCCGGAGACGACCTTCGTCCACATCTCCGGCTTCAAGACGGCCGAGAACGTCGGCACCGGCTTCGGCAAGATCGAGGAGCCGCGCTACGTCTCCGGGCTGGTCGCGGGGGCGATGAGCGAGAGCGGTCAGCTCGGCTACGTCGCCGCCTTCCCGATCCCGGAGGTGATCCGCGGGATCAACGCCTTCACGCTCGGCGTCCGCGAGATCAACCCCGAGGCGACCGTCCAGGTCGTCTGGACCAACACCTGGTTCGACCCGCAACTGGAGCGGCAGGCGGCCGAGGCGCTGCTCGACGGCGGGGCCGACGTGATCGCCCAGCACCAGGACACCCCCGGCCCGCAGCAGGCGGCCGAGGAGCGGGGCAAGTACGGGGTCGGCTACGACGCCGACATGGCGCCGCTGGCGCCGGCGGCGGTCCTGACCTCGGCGATCTGGAACTGGGGCGGGTTCTACACCGACACCGTGCGCCAGGTGATCGAGGGGACTTGGCAGAGCAGCCAGTACTGGGGCGGTTGGGAGGACGGGATCGTCGACCTGGCGCCGCTCGGGCCGATGGTGCCCGACGACGTGCGACAGTCGACCGAGGCGGCGATCGCCGAGTTCGAGAGCGGCGATCAGTCGATCTCCACGATCTTCACCGGCCCGCTGACCGATCAGTCCGGGGAGGTCCGCGTCCCGGCCGGCGAGACGATGACGGACGAGGAGTTGTTGAGCATGGACTGGTTCGTTGCGGGGGTCCAAGGGGCGATCCCAACCTAGTGGGTCGGTCGCGCCCGGTCGGCCCGACAAGGGCGAGACCTGGGTTCCCCGTCAGCGGCGGGGGGGAAGGCGGTCGTCGTCCCTCTCTCCGGCGGGAGCGGCGGATCATGCGCGAGAGAGACGAGGGGTCGAGCCTTCGACGCTGCGGGGGACACGTTCGGTTTGCCGCGGCAACAGAGGCTCCCACCGGCGGCCGAGCGACCGGCTCCGTCCCCTGGGAGCGGCGACGCTTCCCCCGCCCCGCCGCGTCCGGCGGGGGGAGACGGGGAATCGAGTCCGGCCGGCGGGGCCGCCGCGGCCGATCTGCGGCGGTCCGGCCGTGAGCGAACGTCCGGCTGGCTCGCCTGCAATGGAGGAGACGGGGGGAGGCGCCTCTCCGGCCGCCGTCGAGCTGCGCGGGATCACGAAGCGGTTCGGCCCGGTCGTCGCCACCGATAGCGTCGACTTCGTCGTCCATCCGGGAGAAGTCCACGCCCTGGTCGGGGAGAATGGGGCCGGCAAGAGCACGCTGATGAGCGTGCTGGCTGGACTCTACCGACCAGACGCGGGGCTGCTGCTCCTTGGAGGCGTCCCAACCGTCTTCCGCTCGCCGGCGGACGCGATGGCGCGCGGGATCGGGATGGTCTACCAGCACTTCATGCTGGTCGAGCCGTTCACGGTCGCCGAGAACGTGCTGCTCGGGCTGCCCGGCGGGCTTCGCTTGGAGACGGCAGCGGTCGAGGGGGAGCTAGCCGAGCTGGGGGAGCGCTACGGTCTGGCGGTCAACCCGCGGGCCGCCGTCTGGACTCTCTCGGTCGGGGAGCAGCAGCGGGTCGAGATTCTGCGGCTGCTCCATCGCGGGGCGCGCGTCTTGGTCCTCGACGAGCCAACGGCGGTGCTGACGCCGCAGGAGACGGCGGGGCTGCTGCGAACATTACGCGGCCTGGCGGCCGACGGCTTCGCGGTCGTCTTCATCTCCCACAAGCTGGACGAGGTGCTCGCGGTCGCCGATCGGATCACCATCCTGCGGCGGGGGCGGACGGTGGCGGCGACGACGCCGGCCGAGACGGACAGGAGGACGCTGGCGCGGCTGATGGTCGGGCGGGAGCTGGCGGCCTTCGTCGAGCGGCCGGCGGCGGAGCCGCGCCCGGAGCACACCTTCGGAGCGCCGCTGCTCGAAATCCGCGGGCTCCACGTCGCCGGCGACAACCGGCTGCCGGCGCTGGCCGGGGTCGACCTCCGGCTGCGGGCGGGCGAGACGCTCGGCATCGCCGGGGTGGCCGGCAACGGGCAGCGGGAGTTGGCCGAGGCGGTCACCGGGCTGCGGCCCGTGGCGGCCGGCTCGATCCTCATCGACGGGGAGGAGACGACGGGGCTGGAGCCTGGCGCGCTGGCGCGGCTCGGCGTCGCCCACGTGCCGGAGGATCGGCTGGCGACCGGGCTGGTGCCGGGACTCGACCTGGCCGACAATGCGGTCCTCCGCGCCTACGACCGGCCGCCGTTCTCCCAGGGTCCGTTCCTGGTGCCGGGGGCGATCGCCGGCTTCGCCGACCGCCTGATCGCCGAGAACGAGGTGCGGGCGCCGGGGCGGACGGCGAAGCTGGGCACCCTCTCCGGCGGCAACCAGCAGAAGCTGCTGCTCGGCCGGGAGTTGGCCGGGGAGCCGAGCCTGATCGTCGCCGTCCACCCGACCAGGGGGGTCGACGTGGCGGCGACGGAGACAATCCATCGCCGGCTGCGGGAGCAACGGGCGCGCGGCGCGGCGACCCTGCTGATCTCGGAAGACCTGGACGAGCTGCTGGCGCTGGCCGACCGGATCGCGGTCCTGTTCGAGGGAAAGATCGTGGGGACCGTCTTCGCCAATAAGGCCGACATCGAGCACCTCGGCCTCCTGATGGCCGGACTCCGGGGGCGGACGGAAGCCGGGCGGGCGCCGGGCGCGGTGCCGTCCGGTGGCTGACCGGGCGCGGGGTGGGCCGCGGCTGGAGCGGGTGGTGGCGCCGTCGCGGGCGGCGGCGGCGACCGTCCCGCTCGTCTCGCTGGCGCTGGCGTTGGCGTTCGGCGGGCTCTTGATCCTGGCGGCGGGGGAGAACCCGCTCGCGGTCTACCGGGCGATGCTCGCCGGCGCCCTCGGGGACGCCAACGGGCTGGCCGAGACGCTGGTCAAGACGACGCCGCTGCTGCTGGCCGGGCTCGGGGTGGCGGTCGCCTTCCGGATGCGGCTCTGGAACATCGGGGCCGAGGGGCAGCTCTACCTCGGCGCGATAGCGGCGGCGGGGACGGCCCTCTTCGTGCTGCCGGGGGCGCCCGCCCTCGTGCTGGTGCCGGCGATGATCGTCGCCGGGCTGCTCGGCGGCGCCGCCTGGGGGCTGATCCCGGGGGCGCTGCGGGCGTTCCTCGGGGCGAACGAGATCATCACTAGCCTGATGCTCAACTACGTGGCGATCCTCTTCGCCGAGTGGCTCGTCCACGGGCCGTGGCGCGACCCGCAGGCGTTTGGCTTCCCCGGCACCCCGACCTTCCCGGCGGCGGCCTGGCTGCCGCGGTGGGGGACGACCCGCGTCCACCTCGGGCTCCTGTTCGGTCTGATCGCGGCCCTCCTCCTCTGGGGGGTGCTGCGACGAACGCGCTGGGGGTACCAGATCGCGGTCATCGGCGAGAGCCCGCGGGCCGCGCACTACGCCGGGCTGCCGACCAAGCGGACGATCCTGACCGTGATGGCGGTCAGCGGGGCGCTGGCCGGGCTGGCGGGGATGAGCGAGGTAGCGGGGATCGGGCACCAGCTCCAGCGCAGCTTCTCCCCCGGCTACGGCTACACCGCGATCATCGTCGCGTGGGTCGGGCGTCTCCACCCGCTCGGGATCGTCGTCGTCGCCTTCGGGCTGGCGGCGCTGCTGGTCGGGGGGGACCAGATCCAGCTCAGCATGGGGCTGCCGGCCGCGATCGGGCCGATGCTGCAAGGGGTGATCCTCTTCTTCCTCCTCGGCGGCGACGCGCTGGCGCGCTACCGGCTCGCTTGGGGGCCGCCGCGGGCGCGGCCGGCGGCGGCCGCCACCAGCCCCGTCCCTGAGGCGCGCTCTCCGATCGCGTCGGGGGGAGAAGGGGCGGGAGGGTGAGGCCATGGACGACCTCCTGACGCTCGCCTTCCTGACCGCGCTGCTGGCGGCCGCGATCCCGGCCGGGACGGCGATCCTCTACGCCTGCCTGGGGGAACTCCTCTGCGAGCGGGCCGGGGTGCTCAACCTCGGGGTCGAGGGGATGATGCTGGTCGGCGCCCTCGGCGGCTTCGCCGCCTCCCAGTGGAGCGGCAGCGTCTGGGTCGGGGCGGGGGCGGCGCTGCTGGTCGGTGGCCTGCTGGCCGCCATCCACGCTCTGCTGACGGTCGGACTGCGGGCCAACCAGGTCGTCAGCGGGCTGGCGCTGACGCTGTTCGGGGCCGGGCTGTCGGCCTTCCTCGGGCAAGGGTTGGTCGGTCAGCCGGTGGTGGCGGCGTTCCGGGACGTGCCGGTGCCGGTGTTGGCCGACCTCCCCTTCTTGGGGCGCATCCTCTTCCGCCAGGACGCCCTGGTCTACCTCTCGTACGGGTTGGTGCCGCTGCTCGGGTGGTTCGTCTTCCGGACGCGGCCGGGGCTGCGGCTGCGGGCGGTCGGGGAGCGGCCGGAAGCGGCCGACGCGATGGGGGTCGGGGTCGCTCGCCTGCGGGCCGGCTACGTCGTCGCCGGCGGGGCGCTGGCGGGGCTGGGCGGCGCGGCAATCTCGCTCGGGACGAATCCGGGCTGGACGGAGAACATGACCGCTGGCCGGGGCTGGATCGCGGTCGCCCTGGTCATCTTCGCCGGCTGGGACCCGCGGCGGGCGGCGCTCGGCGCCTACCTGTTCGGCGGGGTCGAGGCCGCGCAGTTCCGCTTGCAGGACGCCGGGGTCGGCATCCCGTCGTTCTTCCTGGCGATGCTGCCCTATCTGTTCACGATCCTGGTCCTGGTGCTGGCGACGCGGGAGAGAACCCGCCGCCGATTCGGGGCGCCGGCGGCACTGGGGCGGCCGTATCTGCGGGAGGAGCGGGGGTAGCGGCCGCGGCAGCCTAGAGCGGATCGCAATGAAGCTGACCGACCGCGACCGGTTGGTCGCGGCGCTGCTCGCTGCCCCCGACCGACCGCCACTGGTTGGTAGGGGCGCTGCTTGCTGCGCCCATCGCCCGCAGGGCGACAGCGGCCCATCGAACCCGTCCCTGGCCCTGGCCCGACTCTTCTGCAAAGCGCTTTCGGATGAGCGCGGCGATACAGGACGAGTGAGGTGGTCATCATGCTGGCGCGGGAGGAGACCTACGAGGAGCTGGCGGTCGCGGAGGCCAATCGGCGACTGG
>JBBSNJ010000037.1:0-10607 GCA_038232775.1 Thermomicrobiales bacterium | reverse complement strand
CATCAGGCGGGCGGTGGCGCCGGCCAGCCGCAGCGGCTGCCACGACTCGGTCAGGCTGGTGCTGCCGAAGGTGAGTTGGATGCCGAGCAGGGGCGAGTTGTAGACCGGATCGCCGTAGGCGTACTCGGTCCGGATGCTGGACCAGTCGGCGTCCAACTCCTCGGCCACCAGCGTCGCCAGACCGGTCAGAACCCCCTGTCCCATCTCCGCCTTGTTGACCTTGACCGTCACCGTCCCGTCCGGATCGAGCCGCAGCCAGGCGTTCGGCGCGAACGCCCCCAGCTCGGCGGCGGGCGAGGCGACGGGGGTCGCCTCCGGCGTAGCGAAGATGCCGGCGGCCGGCGTCGCCTGCCCGACCGCGCGCCCGCCTTCGAGGCGGATCCCCAGCACGAGGGCACCGGCCGCCGCGCCGGCACCGAGCAGGGCGCGGCGGCTGATCGTTGACGTTGCTCCGTTCGGCTCCGTCGTTCGCATGGGCGACTCTCCTCTCGTGAAGCCGGGAACGCGATCGCCCAGTGGCGTGGCCGGTCTCGGTCTCTGTGCATCCTCCGCGTCAGCCGGCCGGGCCTAATCGGCCGCCGCCGGCCCGACCTCGGGGCCGAGCGGCTGCTCCTGGGCGGGGCGCCGCGGCTCGTCCCGCCGCCGCGCCAGTGCACTCGGCCACCAGACTCGGTCGCCGAGGTCGAGGACCAGGGCCGGGACGAGGATCGAGCGGACGAGGGTCGTATCGAGCAGCACGCCGAAGGCAACGATGAAGCCGATCTGGGTCAGGACCACCAGCGGCAGCACCGCCAGGACCGAGAAGGTCCCGGCCAGGACCAGCCCGGCGGCGGTGATGACGCCGCCGGTGACGGCCAGCGCCTTGAGCATCCCCGGCCGCGTCCCGAGCAGGATCGCTTCTTCCCGCGTCCGGTCCATCAGGAAAATGTTGTAGTCGACCCCGAGCGCGACCAGGAACAGAAAGGCCAGCAGCGGCAGGCTGGGGTCGATCCCGGGGAAGCCGAACCCCCACTCGAAGACCAGCACGCTGACGCCGAAGGCGGCCCCGAACGAGAGGACCACCGTCCCCATCAGCAGCAGCGGCGCCAGCAGCGACCGCAGCAGCAGCGCCAGGATGACCAGCACCGCGACCAAGATCAGGGGGCCGATGACCACCGTGTCGCGAGTGGCGGCGGCGCGGACGTCCGCCTCCTCGGCGCTGGGGCCGCCGACGAGGGCGCCCTCCCCCAGCCGCGCGGCGAGCCCCCCGCGGAGGCGGTCGACGGTGGCGAACGCTTCGGCCCCGTAGGGCTCGGCGGCGAGGATCGCCTGGAAGCGGGTCAGCCCGGAGCCGTCGGGCGCCGCCTCGGGGGGGAGCACCTGGGCGACCCCCTCGGTCGCCGCCGCCACCTCCGCCGCCGCCGCTGGGTCGCTCCCCGGCCGGACGTAGACGAGGCTGGCCGCGCTCGCCCCGCCCGGGAAGGACCTGTCCAGCAGCGCCGCCCCCTCGACCGACTCGACCGAGGCCCGGAACAGGTCGTCCGAGTAGAGCTGGAAACTGGTCCGGGTGCCGCCGAGGGCGAACAGGAGCAGCAGCGCCGTCGCCCCGATCCAGACCGCCCGCGGCCGGCGGGCGACCGCCCGCCCGACGCGGCCGAAGAGGGACGACTCCTCCCCCGCCGCGCTACCGAAGCGGGGGACGAACGGCCAGAAGACGCGGCGGCCAACGATCAGCAGCAGGGCGGGCAGCAGCGTCAGCATCGCCGCCAGCGCGACGGCCACCCCCACCGCCGAGATCGGGCCGAGGCCGCGGTTCGACCCCAAGTCGGCCGCCAGCAGGCAGAGGAGGGCGGCGATCACCGTGCCGGCGCTGGCGAGGATGGCGGGGCCGGCGCCGCGCAGGGCGGCGGCCATCGCCGCGTGCTTCTCCTCGTGGCGGCGCAGCTCCTCCCGGTAGCGGGAGGTCAGCAGCAGCGCGTAGTCGGTCGCCACCCCGAAGACGAGTACGGTCAGGATGCCGGCCGCCTGGCCGGAGATCGAGAGACCGCCGCGGCCGAGCCAGTAGCCGAGACCGCGGGTCGTCAGCTCGGCGAAGGCGACGGTCACCAGCGGGATCAGCCAGAGCACCGGCGAGCGGTAGGTCAGCAGCAACAGGACGGCGACGATCGTCGCCGTCCCCAGCAGGAGCCGGGTGTCGAGCGAGCCGAAGACCGCGACCGCGTCGGCGAGGAAGCCGCCGGGGCCGGTGACGGCGACCTGGAGACCGCCGGTTTCGGCCGCGGCCGCGACGTCCCGGATTTGCTCGACGGCGTCGACGACCCCCTCCGCCGCCGGGCCGGGCGCGATCGGGACGACGAGGAGGAGCGCCTTGCCGTCCTCGGACGGTTGGGGCGGGATCGGGGCCGGGACGACGCCCGCGATCCCGGCGCCCAGGATCTGCCCCTGCACGGCCTCGGCCCGCGCCCGATCGGCGGCCCTCAGCCCCGCCTCGCGGCGGAAGACGACCACCGCCGGGATCTGCTCCTCCTGGGCGAAGGCGCGCCCCAAGGCCAGCGCCTCGGTGCTCTGCGCCGCCGCCGGCAGGAAGCTGGCGCTGTCGTTCTCCTGGACGCTCTCGAACCGGCCCGCGAACGAGCCGAGACCGCCGGCGATCAGGAGCCAGAGCCCCACGATCACCCACTTCGACCGCGGCGCCGCCACCGCCGCCACCAGACCCGCAACCCGTCGCATCGGCTCTCGTTCCTCCTCCGACCGGCCGCTCCCGACCGGACCGACTGCCCGGCTCGCGCCTCGTCCGCCCCGCAACTCGCGTCGCTCGGTGTCGGAGGGGGGAGCAGACCAGTCGGGCTCCCCGCCCCCAACCCCGACGCCCGCGTTGGAGAAGTGATCGCACCGGGGAGCAAGGGGACGCTCCCATAGTGTGGGCTGCCGGCGGGCGACCACCGGTCCGGACGCTACAACCCGAGGCGATCGCTGGTTCGCCCGGCCCCGATCAGCGGCTCGCCTCCCTCGGCCCACTGCCGCCCGATCACGCGGCTCCTCGGGGCCGCTCGGGTCGTCCACCAGGCCATCGACCAGCGCCGCCGACACCGTGATCGAAGCGACGACGGGCAGCGAGACGCAATACTAACCGTCCGAACGGTTACTTACGCGCTGAGAAACGCGTCGACGGGGCGCCTCCATCCTCTCCGCCTCCATCTCGATCAGCGGCGGCGCGCGATTCAGCGGGCGGCGGCGCCGCCCAGGAAGATGGCGACCACCGCCGCGGCCGTCTCCGGCCGACCTTGGTAGCCGGCGTCGCTGCCAGCCCGGCCGGTGAAGCCGGTCAGGAGCGACCAGTAGGCGTGGGCCAGGAGGTCCGGGTCGCACTCGGCCAGCTCCCCGGCCGCGATCCCGTCGCGCATCAGCTCCCCGAGCGCCGCGATGAGGCCGCGGTGGGCGGCGCCGAGCTCGCCTCGTTCGGTGGGGGGCAGGTGCTCGGCGGCGTCGCGCATCATCGCGTCGAGGTCGGCCTCGCGATCGACGTAGAGCACGGCGACCTCCGTCAGGCGCTGGATCTTCTCGACCGTCGACCCGGGGGCCCGCACCGTCTGCCGGATCGCGTCGCCGATCAAGCGGAGGGTTTGGCGCATCACCTCGGCGTAGAGCGCTTCCTTGCTCGGGAAGTGGTGGTAGAGGGCCGCCTTGGTGACCCCGACCGCGGCCGCGATCTCCCCAAGCGAGACCGCGGCGTAGCCGCGCCGCTCGAACAAGTCCGAGGCCGCGGCGAGGATCTGAACGCGTCGCGCCCCGGCTGCGATCTCCGCCACCGGCGGCCGTCCGGCCCGTTTCGTCCGCTCGTGCTCCGCCACCGCCTCACCGCCCCCAATTGACCGGCCGATCAGATACTAGCGCTCGTGTCACAGTGTGTCAATGTCATTGGGGCCGCCGCTGGCTCCGCCGACGCAGCCCCCGCTACCGCCTCCCCGTCCCCCGGCGGGGTGCGGGCGACCACCGCGACCGCCTGGAGCGCACCCTCGGACGGCGTCCGGGAAAAAACTTCGCATTCCCGCGGCGGCAAATGGCCCTCACCCCCGGCCCCTCTCCCAGTGCGCTGGAGAGGGGAGCGCGGTCGCCGACCGCCGGGGAAAACCCACGATTCATCCGGATTCCGCATCAGACGGCGTCCGGAAAAGAACTTCGCATTCCCGCGGCGGCGGCCGGCCCTCACCCCGGGCCCTGCTCCCGGTGCGCGGGACAGGGGCAAGGGGGAGCGTGGTCGCGGACCGCCGGGGGACCACCCACGATCCACCCGGCTTCCGCATCAGACGGTACCTGGTTGCCTCGTGGCGCAGTGGTCCCCGGGGTCGGACCCCCTCCCCTGCGTGCGGGAGCATGGCAAGGGGGCCGGGAACCCGCCCGGAGCGGCACCGAAGGGGTAGAGGCCGCGCCCAGGGGTGCGGCGGACATGACCCAGACTCCGCGTCGCCCCTCCAGCTCCGCACGGGGTGAAGGCCCGACCCCTCGCCGCTCCCGCCCGACGCCGCGCGGGAGGTGGGGGCGAGGGCGGTCGCCCTCCGGTCGGGGAATGTTCAACCCGGCGCCGGAGCCGGCGGACGCTCGCCGCCGGCCGCGGCGGCCCGGTGCACCAGCGGGATCGTCGCCGGATCGAACTCCCCCAGCCGCGCCGGTCCCAACTCCCGGAGCGCGTCGAGGCAGCGCCCGCTCTCGAGCGCCAGACGCCCGGTCTCGATCCCCAGGCAGCGGGGGGCGAACGCCTCCGTCTTCGCGATCCCGTCCCCGAGCAGCAGCAGCGCCCCCTGGTGGTTGCCGCCGAGCGCGTGGTGGAAGCCGACCCCGATCTGCAAGATCCCCTGGTAGAGGCGGCGGATCGGGCGCCGCTCGGCGTGCCACTCCGCCTCGATCACCTCGTGGCAGGCGTAGAACTCGCGGGCATTGAAGAGCCGGATCCCCTCGGCCACCCCCGGCGGCGGCTCCCCGGCGCACCCGTCCGCGGCGTCCGCGCCCTGGACGACCCGGAGCAACGGTTCGAGATAGGCGCGGGCGGCGTCGAGGCGGGAGAGCTCGGCCCCGACGACGCCTTCGAGCATCAAGGGGCCGCGGTAGACGCCGGCGATCGCCCGGATCAGGGCCGGCCACGGCAGCTCCCCCTCGCCGGGCGGCAGGTGGCGGGCGGCCGGGTCGGCTTCCCGCCGGTCGCTGAGGTGGACGTCGAGCACCCGGTCCCCCATCGCCGCCAGCAGCATGAACGGATTCGCCCCCGCCTCGGCCGCCTGGAACGGGTCGAAGGCGAAACCGAGCTGCCGGCCGGCCTCGCCCAGCGCCGGCAGCCGGGCGGCGAACGCCGCCACCTCCCGCACGTCCCCCAGCACGCACCAGGAGACGTTCTCGACCGCCAGCCCCAGCCCCGCCGCGGCGCAGACCGCCGCCCGCTCCGCCGCCACCGCGACGAACCGCTCCCGGTCGGCGGGCGCCGCGACCTCCCCCCGCTTCGCCCCGTGCCAGACGATCACCCCGGCCTCCAGCCGGGCGGCGGCCGCGATCGCCCGGTCGAACCGCGCCCGCCCCTCCTCCGCCCGCCGCCGGTAGGGCGAGAGGAGGGGGTGGAACTCCTGCCAGACGTGGACCGCGTGGACGCGGCAGCCGGCCGCCCGGCAGCGCCCGGCCAGCACGCGGACGAAGGCCGCCTCGTACTCCCCGGCCGTCTGCAGC
Organism: Thermomicrobiales bacterium; assembly: GCA_038232775.1. GTDB lineage: Bacteria > Chloroflexota > Chloroflexia > Thermomicrobiales > UBA6265 > JBBSNJ01. The sequence continues at coordinate 4,916 of JBBSNJ010000037.1, read as the reverse complement.
ATGATCTCGAGGTCGGCGAAGCCGCGCGCCGCCGCCACCGCCGGCACAGCCTCGGTCGGCGTCGGGTAGAGTGCCCCCGACGACAGGCCGAGCCGCGGGCTGGACCTGGCCCCCTGAGCGGGCATCGCCGCGCCTGCCACTCCCCGTCTCCTGCGCGGGCCAGCGCAGCCCACCGGACCACCGCTCGCCGGCCGCCGCTCCGCATCCGCCCCCGCTGCACCCAGCACTGTAGCCCGTATGCTATATTGAGTCTCGCCAAACAGTCTCGACGCGCGCGCTCGTCGGATCCCGCTCCCAGCGATTCCACGTTCACGTCCCGCCGACACCGTTTGAAGCAATTTTCCTTTCTCGTGTACCGCCGTGGCGATCCGAGGGCCACGGCTCGGAGGGTGTCGGCACAATGGATCGTTCGTTGACCTGCCGCGATTGCGGCCAAGAGTTCGTCTTCACCGCGGGCGAGCAGGCGTTTTACCAGGAGCGGGGCTTCAGCGAGCCGCAGCGCTGCACGAGCTGCCGCCAGGCCCGCAAGGCGCAGCGCGGCGCCGACGGCTACGACTCGGGCTCCAGCTACGGCGGTGGTGGCGGCGGCGGCGGCGGCTACTCCCGCAGCGGCGGCGGTGGCGGCGGCGGCTACTCCAGCGGCCCGCGCCAGATGTTCCCGGCCACCTGCTCCGAGTGCGGCACGCAGACCGAAGTGCCGTTCGAGCCGCGCCTCGACAAGCCGGTCTACTGCCGCGACTGCTTCCAGTCCCGGCGCCCGGCGGCCCCCCGGAGCTTCGACCGCTACTAGGCGGGCGGGCTTCCAGGCGCCACGCCGCGGGCGGCGCACGACCCGGCCGGGTTTCCCGGCCGGGTCGTCTCGTTCCCCCGGCGTCGGCGATTGGGTACCATAGTCCCCAGGTTCCGAGCACGGCGAGCGCGTTCGCCGCGCCGAGACGAGGAGGAGAACCAGCGTTGGCCACCGGCACCGTGAAGCGCATCCCCAACGTCCGCAACTACGGCTTCGTCCTCCCCGAGGGGACCACCGGCGAAGAGGTCTTCTTCCACCGCTCGGCCGTCGCCGACGACGGGTTCGACCAACTCCGCCACGGCCAGCGCGTCCGGTTCGAGCTCGCCCCCGACCCGCGCAACGCCACCAAGCGCCAGGCGGTCGACGTCACCCCGGAGGAGCCGGCGGCGACCGAGTAGCGCCTCGGTCCGACGCCTCCGCCATCGCCTCCCGGCCGGGCGCGGTCGACCCCGCCGCCCTCCCCGAGGCTCGCCCCACCGCCCGCCTCGCCCCCCCCATCGCCAGCGATGGAGTCCGCCGCCGACGGGACGGCGAAGCCCACCGCGCTCGCCGACGGCGCTCCCGCCTCCCCATCGATCCGGGCTCGGTTCTGGTGCGCGGCGGCCTGCCGCCGGGCTGGCCGGGGCGGTCGCCGCCGGATGCCCGCTCCGGCCTCTTCGTGCTCCCGCGCCGCCCGTGCACCTGCCCCCCCCAATACCGAGTCCGGTTGGATCGTTCCGTGATCGGGATCGGGGCTGACTCCTCGCGCCCGGAACCGGGGCAAGCGGGCGGGAACTTGCCCTAATAAAGAACCCGGGTGAACGCTTCTGCTTCCCGGAAAAAAGCTCTCCCCCCCCCGGCTCCCTTGCCCCTGTCCCGTCTGCGGATCAGGGGAGTCCGTCCCGCCTCCAGGAGCGGAGCGGTTCAACCGGATGCGGTCTGGGGGCCGCGCTCCGGCCAACGGAGGCGACCTGCCGGGTCCCCATCAGCCCCGCCCGGCTTCGGCCCGGTGCCCTGCCCGCGATCGGGATCGGTTACCGCCCCCAGCGTTCCCAGCGGCCGCCGGTGCCGCGTCGGGCGATCGCGAACGAACGGGCCATCGCCGCGCGCTGCCGCCCTGCGCCCCCGACCGGAGCGCGGTAGACTGCCGACCCACCGGATCGACCGCCGGGACTGTCCCGGCCGCCGGCGACGGGGCCGCGCCGGAGCGGCCCAGGGAGGACCGAACGTGGAGAACGCAGCCCTCGATCCCGCCGCCCACAGCCGCACGTCCAACCTCTCCCGCCGCGGGGTCCTGCGGGCCGGCGCGGCGGGGCTCGCCCTGACCGCCGCCGCCCGCGGCCCTCGGTCGCTGCGGGCGCAGGAGGCGTCGCCGGCCGCCTCCCAGGCGACGCCGGCGGCCAGCCCGCTGGCCGCCGCCACGCCCGTGGTCGGCACCGCCCCGGCCCGCTTCGCCTACGTCGGCAGCTACACCCGCGGCGCACCGGGAGGCGGCGGGGCCGCGCCGGGGGTCGGCATCTCCGTCTTCGCGGTCGACGCCGACTCCGGAGCGCTCACCCCCGTCCAGGTCGTCCCCAGCGACAACCCCTCGTTCCTGGCCCTCGGCCCCGCCCAGCGCGCCCTCTACGCCGTCAACGAGATCGACGATTTCGAGGGCGGCGGCACGGGCTCGGTCGAGGCCTACGCCATCGACGCCGCGACCGGGGAGCTCGCCCTCCTCAATCGGGTCGACGCCGCCGGCGCGATCCCGGCCCACCTCGCCGTCGACCCGGCCGGCGACCACCTCGTCGTCGCCAACTACGTCGGCGCCACCTTCGTCGTCCTCCCGATCAGCGCCGACGGCCGCCTCCTCCCCGCCAGCGACGTGGTCGAGCAGACCGGCTCCGGGCCGAACCCCGACCGCCAGGAGGCGCCCCACCCCCACGCCGTCGTCTTCGACCCGGCCGGCCGTTTCGTCGCCGCCGCCGACCTCGGCACCGACCAGGTGCTCGTCTTCCGCCTCGACCCCGCGGCCGGGACGCTCTCGCCGGTGGACGAGGCGGCGATGGCGCCCGGCGCCGGGCCGCGGCACCTCGCCTTCCACCCCAACGGCCGCCTCCTCTACGTCATCAACGAGCTCGACGCCACGATCACCGTCCTCCCCTACGACCCAGCGACCGGCGCGCTGGGGGACCCGATCCAGACCGTCTCGACCGTGCCGGCCGACTTCGCCGGCGACAAGAGCACCGCCGAGATCGCCGTCCACCCCTCCGGCCGCTTCCTCTACGGCTCGAACCGGGGGCAGGAGGGGGCGACCGCGCCGGAGGCCGACAGCATCGCGGGCTTCGCCATCGACCCCGGCAGCGGCGAGCTCTCCCTGCTCGGCTACGCCACCGAGGGGATCGACTTCCCGCGCAACTTCGCCATCGACCCGACCGGCACCTGGCTCTACGTCTGCAACCAGCAGGGCGACTCGATCGTCCAGTTCCGGATCGACCCGACCACCGGCGAGCTGGCCGCCACCGGCGTCGTCACCCAAACCCCGACCCCGGTCAGCCTCGTCTTCGCCCAGTAGCCCGAGCGCGGCGCCGGCGGGCCGCCCACCGACCCGCTCCGCCGGCCGGCACGATCCGGGAGGGGATGGGGCCTCCTACGGAATCCGGGTGGATCGTGGGTGGTCCCTTGGGGAGTCCGCGACCACGCTCCCCCTCGCCCCTCTCCCGCGCACCGGGGGCGGGATCGGGCGTGAGGGCCGGCCGCCGCCGCGGGAACGCGAAGTGTGCTCCCGGATTCCCTCTCGGGCCGCCGCTCGCCGCGCCCCGGCCGCTCAACCTGCCCCCCCACCTCCCACGTACAACACCCCCCCGCCCCGCCGGCCGGGCTCGGGGGTCGGGGGCGCCGGCCAGCGCCACGGAGCGACCGATCGCCCACACCCAACCGCGGCCCCCGCCGGCCGGGGTCCCGTCGCAGCAGCCGGCAAGGATCGACCCTCCCCCCTCGCCCGGTCACGCAGCCCCCACCCAGAACGAGCGCCGCGCACCACCGACCCCGAGCCGCCGTCCACCGCCGCCCTCACACCCTGCATCTCTTAAGGGACTCTGACGTTCCAGTCTTGTGATCTTTCTCACAAGTAAGAATCACGATCTAATCGTAGAAGCGCGAAAGCAGCCCCGCGACGTATGATAAAGAGAGGACAGACCCCAACCGCCCCACCGACCCGCGGCTCCATCATCCACGAGGAGGGCGACCATGACGCGCACCACGGCAACCACGACCGACCGCCCCAGCGGCGCGGGGCGTCGCCGCGACGACTGGCTCCGCAACGGGGTCGTCGCCGGCTTCCTCGCCACCTTCGGCATGATGCTGGTGATCGCCGTCGCCTACGGCATCGCCAACGTCCTCGGCGACCCGGCCGGCGGCACGATCGCCCGCTGGATCGCCGCCCTCGGCGACAACCCGGTCACCCAGCGCACGACCAACACGCTCACCCTCGCGGTCGGTCTCAGCCTGCTGGTCGGGCTCCTCCTGGCCGTCGTCTACGGCCGCTGGGTCGAGCCGGCCCTGGGCGGCGCCGGCGCCGGCCCCGGGGCGCGCAAGGGCGTCATCTTCGCCCTCCTCCCCTGGCTCCTCTCGCTGGCCCTCTTCCTGCCCCTGGTCGGCGGCGGCTTCTTCGGTGCCGCCCTCGGCGCCGGCCCCCTGCCGATCCTCGGCAACCTGGTGCTCCATCTCGTCTACGGCGCCATCCTCGGCGGCGTCTACGGCCTCTCCCTCGACTCCGGCCTCGACGGCTCCGCGGCCGACCGCGCCAACACCGTCGCCGCCGAGCAGGGCGCCGCGATCGGCGTCGCCGCCGGCGTCCTCCTCGGCCTGATCGGCGGCTGGCTGCTCGGGCCCCAACTCTCCGCCGGCGCCGGTCAGGGCGCCACCACCCTCGCCGGCGCCGCCATCGGCGGCGGCGTGGGCCTCGCCGTCGGCTCGGTCGCCGGCATGGGCAAGCACCAACCAACGCCCTAAGGCGTCAGGCGTCAGGCGTCAGGCGTCGGGCGTCGGGCGTCGGGCGTCGGGCGTCGGGCGTCGGGCGTCGGGCGTCGGGCGTCGGGCGTCGGGCGTCGGGCGTCGGGCGTCAGGCGTCGGGCAACTGGCAACTGGCAACTGGCAACTGGCAACT
>JBBSNJ010000036.1:0-10642 GCA_038232775.1 Thermomicrobiales bacterium | reverse complement strand
TCGCGTGCATCTTGGGGAAGACGCGGAGCTCTTCGTTCCGCAGCCGGAGCAGGAGGTCCTTCACCGACGGTTGGTCGCGGCGTGTGGGGCGACGGAGCCGCGCCGGATCGTGGATCGGGGTCAGCCAGCGGGAGAGGTGGTTGATCGTGAAGAGGAGCCGGATGACGACCGCGTCGTTCTCCAGATCGGAGATCACCGCCGCCACCTCGCGCACCGAGAGCCGTCCGCCTTGCCGCTCCATCGTTCCTCCTCGTCCCCGTTTTGGACCCGAAGTCGCATGATCACCCGCCGCCGGCGCCTTTATGCCAGCGCCTCGCGGATCTGGGCCAGGTGCTCGTCGTCGTGCCGCAACATCTGCTCGACCAGCCGTCGGAGCGTAAGCTCGCCCTGGACCTCGTGCCGGGCGCGCCGCGCCCAACGTTCCTGTGGCAGCTCCTCGAGCAGACGGACGACCTTCCGCCGATGATCCTGGAAGGTGGCCAACGCCCGCCGCGGGTCGTCGCCGCGGTAGTCGTGTTCGATCGCCCACAGCTCGTCGTCGAAGGCCGGCAGCTCGGCGTCGTCGCGCTCAATCACGGCCCGGACGCGATCGAGGAAGACCTCTTCCCAGTCCCGCAGGTGGCAGACGTTCTCGACCACCCCCCAACCGCCGTCGCTGGCCGGCCGGGTCAAGGTCTCGTCGGAACGGTCGGCCATCGCCCGACCGAGCTCTCCGGGAAAGGCTGCCAGCTCCGCGACCAGCGCCGCCGGGTCGAGGGCGGCGGCGGAGCGGTCCTCGTGCGGACGGTCCACCGTGCGGGTTACGCTCACGCCGCTCGCGACCGGGGCGACGTCGAACGGCTCCTGGGTTGGGTCACGGTCGTCTCCTCGATCTCGGCGCGGCGGACTACCCCGACTCCGGTCCCGACTTTCCTGGCCCAGCGTCGACCACGATCGGGACCGCCACCGGGGCACCGGTCTCGAGCGACCAGGCCCTCATCTCGGCGGCGGGGCCGACGAGGCCGACGATCACCATCAATGCGTCGGGGTAGAACGCCTCCCGGCGGTCGGTCGCCGAGGGGGTCGGCGGCGAGGACGGATGGGAATGGACGATCGCGCCGAAGCGCCACCCGCGCTGCTCCATGTCGTCGAAGGCGGCCACCACTCCGGCCGGGTCCATTGTATATCGGGTGGCCGACCCGTCGAGGTTGTGGCCGGGATAGAACCGGACCGCCCGCTCGGCCGCCCCCTCGGCCCGCGTCGCCAGCAGGCCGACCCCTTCCGCCGGGGCCGCCGCTCGGAGGTGGGCGACGATCAACGCCCAGAGGGCCGCGCTCAGCCGGAGCGAGGCCGGCCGCTTCGTCTCGTCGCTCATCCATCCTCCCCCGCCGACGAGGACGGATCGACCGGGCGGGACATGATCCGCTGTTCGGTCGTGTAGCCGAGCCGCTCATAGAAGCGCCTCGCCCCCTCATTGACCTCGTGCACCGTGAGCCGCACCCGCTCGACCCCCACCTCGGCGGCCCAGAGGTGCGCCCGCCGAATCAGCGCACGGCCGATCCCGAGACCGCGGGCCGCCTCGGCGACGACTACGATCTCGACCTCGATTTCCTGGCGCTGCCAGTAGATGGGGACCCTTGGCGCTTGCCACAGGCGTGCCAGCAAGAAGCCGATCGGCGCTCGGTCGAGGTCGGCGACGAAGATCCGACAGTCGTCCTCATCGAGCCGGAACGCGAGGTACCGCTCCACGCGGGCCCCCGTCGGGATGGCGCGAAAGACGTCGGGCCGGAAGGCGACGTGCAGGCCGTTGACCTCGACGAACAAGCGACCGAGCGCCGGGAGATCGGCGTCGACGGCGTCGCGCAGGCGGAGAGCCGCGGGCGAGTGACGACCCATCGCGACCCTACTCCGGCGCCGGCGGCAGTGCCGCCGCCAGCAGCGCCAGGTGGAGCAGCAGCCGATTGGCCGGGTCGCTCGGGTCGTGCTTAGTCGAGGCGGCGATCTGCTTCAGACGGTAGGCGAGGGTGTTGCGGTGGATCGCCAAGCGCGCCGCGGCTTCGACGTGGGAGCCGCCGCTCTCGAAGAAGGCCAAGAGCGTCTGGCGAAGGACCCCGCGGCGGTCGCGGCCCGGCAGGTCGCCGAGCGCGGCGGCGGCGAAGGGCTCGAGGTCGCCCCGTCCCCAGTGCGCGTAGAGGAGGCGAAAGACGCCGAGGTCGGCGACGCGGTCGAAGCGGGCGAGCGGACCGCCGATCTGGCCGCGGTCGAGGAGGGCGGCGACGAAGCGGGCTTCTCGCAGCGCCTGCCGCAGGCCGTCGATCCCCGGCGCGGGGCCGGAGACCGCCAGCCAGACCGCCACCGCCGGCAGCGGACCGGCAGGGTCGCGACCGGAGCCGCGACCGACCGCGACGCTGTCCGTCCGCGGCGGCTCGCCGCGGGGATCGAGGAGGGCGGCCGGCAGCCCGTCGATGGTCGCCGCGTCGTGGACGACGCCGAGCGGCGCGAGCAAGCGCTGGAGATCGCCGGCGCCGAGGTCGGGAGCGCCGAGGGCGACGCGGTAGGGGACGGCGGGGGCAAGCCCGAGGGCCGCCGCCCGCGCCGCCTGCTCGGGACCGTCTTCGGCACCGCCGGCGAGGAAGGCGGCCAGCGCGTTGGCCCTCGCCGGTCCGCGCGGCCGGACCCGCGCCGCGCGCGCCAGCGCCGCCTCGACCGCCATCCCGACCCGCTCCCCGACCAATCGGGCGAGGGCGCGCCGGTCGGCGGGGAGTGGTCCGAGCCAGAGCACTTCGCCGCCGATGAGCGGCACGGCGTGGCGCTCGTCGCTGCCGCCGCCGGCGAGACGATCCGGGAGCCCGGTCGGGAGGCGGGCGGCGGCGAGCCGTCGTCCGTCGCCGTCGACGACCTCGACCGGGACGGCGAGCGCGTCGGCGGTGGTGGCCACGATCCGGGCCGCGTCGGCGTCGGCCGTGGTCAAGCCAGCTAGGAGCCGGCCGAAGTCGGTGCCGGCCCGATAGAGCTCGCCCCGATGCTGGGTCAGCAGCCGGTTGACCTCCCCTTCGAGATCGGGCGTCAGGGGGCCGACCGAGAGGACGAGAATCGGCAGCGGCGCGCTGGCACGCAGCCCCGGCGGCACCGTCTCCGCTTCCATCACGACCGCGGCGACGTCGTGTCCGGCCAAATCCCGGAGGAGCGGGCCGAGGCCGACGCCGCTCTCCTGCAGCAGCCGGTGGGGGAGCAGCACCAGTTCGCTGCCCCGCAGCGGGGGCAACAATGGCGGTGTTGCCCGGAGGGCGACCGCCCACGAGACGTCCCGCGCTGCGGCTGCGGTCACCGAGGTCGCCAGCGCGGCGCTCAGGTCGACGTCCGCCGCCGCCGCCGAGTCGCGGCCGGGGACGGCGGGTGCCGCGAGGCGGAGCCGAGGCTCCCAGACCAGCAGATCGCCGAGGGTGATCTCCGCCAACGCCGCTTCCCCCACTGCCGCCGCCGCGTCGCATCGACCATCGGCCCGCCGCCCCTCCCCACCGGGCTCCGGGGGGCGGCCCCATGGTGCCTCCTGCACGTATAGTACCGATCTCGGCCGCTCCCGGCGATCTAGGCAGCGGCGAAGGCTGGGCAAACGGCACAACGGGCGGTGCTCGGGGATTGGCTCGATGGTCCAGCGTTTCGCAAGGGTGAGCGGCGACGGCGGGAGCCGGCGGAGCCGCAGCGGCGGCGCGATCGCGCTCGCCAGCGGCGTCGGGCTGGCCGCGTTCGGCTATCCGTTCCTACTCCCCGCCGTCACCCAGGGCGTTTTCGGTGGAGGGAGCGGAGCGCCGCGGGCGGCCGAGGCGCCGCTGCTGCTGGCGGCGCTGACCGCGCTGGCGCTGGCCACGGCGGCGGCCGAGGTCGGGCGCCTCGGGGGGGGACGGGCAGGTGGCGGCTCGAAGCTGGTCGCCCTGCTCGGTGCCTTGGTCGCGATCGACGCGACGCTGCGCCTCGTCCCCTCGCTGCTCGGGGCGTCGCCGATCTTCGCCCTGATCGTGCTGGTCGGCGCCGCCTACGGTTCCTCCTTCGGGTTCCTGATGGGGAGCCTAACGCTGCTCCTCTCCGGCTTCCTGACCGGCGGTCTCGGACCTTGGTTGCCCTTCCAGATGCTCGGCGCCGGGTGGGTCGGCCTAACCGCCGGCTGGCTACCGCGGAGCGGTCACGGCGCGCCGCGGGTGGCGATCCTGGCGGCCTTCGGCGTTCTCTGGGGGCTGCTCTACGGCGCGCTCCTGAACCTCTACGCCTGGCCCTTCGCGGCGCCGGGTGCGGAGCAAGGGGTCGGTCTGTTCTGGACGCCGGGGTTGGGGCTCGGCGAGACGGTCCGTCGCTACGGCGCCTTCTACCTCGCCACCTCCCTCGGCTACGACCTCTTCCGGGCGGCGGCGAACGGGCTGCTGATCCTGGCCCTCGGCGGTCCGGTGCTGCGGCTCCTCGTCCGGTACCGCTCCCGCTTTGCCTGGGAGGCAACAGAGGCGTAGCCGGGACTGCGACGGCGGGGTTCCCAAATGGGCCATTCGAGCCCGCGAGCCCAGACGCCGAATCTCCGACCCTTGCCTTCGGGAGAAGCCGTGGTAGAGTGTACGTACACTACCGTCGCGCTTCTCTCGGTTGGCTCCCTATGACTGACAACTCGGCACATCTTGTGTAGGAGCAAGCAGGAGCTATACTACATCTAGCGTTCATCCCCTCCGGAGGGTCGAACGCCCCACCAGAGTCCCGGCTTCGAATCAGCCGGACACAGCAGCCGGTGGACACCTGCGCTGGCGGGGTTGACCAGTTCCCGAGCGTCGTGGTCGTCCGCGCGACTCGACGACCATCAACCGAACGCGCCGGCGGGCGATCCGGCCGGGCATGACGGGCGCACCATCGTTGGGGCGCGCGAGTGGGGCGAGGCGGCATGACCGAGAGCGGCGGGACTGCGGAGCGGCGAGGTGCGGGAGCGGCGAGCGAGCAGGTGGCCACGGAGGAGGCGGGCCGGAGCGGGGGCTTGACCATCGACCGTCGCTTCACCGAAGCGGGGGGCGATCCATTCGCCTCGGTCGAGTGGACGACGCGCACCTCCCGGATCACCAACCCGGACGGGTCGGTCGTCTTCGAGATGGCCGACGCGGAGGTGCCGGCCGCCTGGTCGCAGGTGGCCTCCGACATCATGGTCTCGAAATACTTCCGGAAGGCGGGGGTGCCGCAGCTCGGCGTCGACGGTGCCCCCCTGCTCGACGAGCGGGGCAGCCCGGTGCTCGGGCCCGAGCGCTCGGCGCGGCAGGTGATCGGTCGCCTCGCCGGCTGCTGGCGCCACTGGGGCGAGGAGTACGGCTACTTCGCGAGCGAGGCGGACGCGGCGGCGTTCCACGACGAGCTGACCCACATGCTCGTCAACCAGATGGCGGCGCCGAACTCGCCCCAGTGGTTCAACACCGGGCTGAATTGGGCTTACGGCATCACCGGCCCGGCCCAGGGGCACTTCTTCGTCGACCCGGCGAACGGGGAGCTCAAGTCGAGCGAGGACGCGTACTCGCGCCCGGCTCCCCACGCGTGCTTCATCCAGAGCGTCGACGACAGTCTGGTCGAAGAGGGCGGCTTAATGGACCTCTGGGTCCGGGAGGCCCGAATCTTCAAGTACGGGTCGGGGACCGGGACCAACTTCTCGGCGATCCGCGGCGAGGGAGAGCCGCTCTCCGGCGGCGGCACCAGCTCGGGGCTGATGAGCTTCCTCAAGGTCGGCGATCGCGCCGCCGGCGCGATCAAGAGCGGCGGCACCACCCGGCGGGCGGCCAAGATGGTCGTCCTCGATATCGACCACCCGGACGTCGAGACGTTCATCTCGTGGAAGGCGGAGGAGGAGAAGAAGGTCGCGGCCCTGATCGCCGCCGGCTACCCCGCCGACTTCAACGGCGAGGCCTACGCCACCGTCTCCGGCCAGAACTCGAACAACTCGGTCCGCCTCAGCCACGCCTTCATCGAGGCGGTCGAGCGGGACGACGACTGGCACCTGACGCGCCGCACCGACGGCAGCGTCCACCGGACGGTCAAGGCCCGCGACCTCTGGCGGCGGATCGCCGAGGCGGCCTGGCAGTGCGCCGACCCCGGTCTCCAGTTCGACACGACGATCAACGACTGGCACACCACGCCGGCGGGGGGGCGGATCAACGCCAGCAACCCCTGCAGCGAGTATATGTTCCTCGACGATACGGCTTGCAATCTCGCCAGCTTGAACCTGATCAAGTTCCTCGACCTGGAGACCGGCGAGTTCGACATCGCCGCCTTCCGGCACGCGGTGAGGCTCTGGACGATCGTGCTCGAGATCAGCGTCCTGATGGCGCAGTTCCCGAGCGAGGAGATCGCCCGCCGCTCCTACGACTACCGGACGCTCGGCCTGGGCTACGCCAACCTGGGCACCGTGCTGATGCTGCTCGGGATGCCCTACGACTCCGACGAGGCGCGCGCCTACGCCGGGGCCGTGACCGCGATCATGACCGGGGAGAGCTACGCCGCCTCGGCCGAGCTGGCGGCGCACCTCGGCCCCTTCCCCGGCTACGCCGCCAGCGAAGCCGACATGCTGCGGGTGATCCGCAACCACCGACGGGCGTCCCACGCCGCGCCGGAGGGAGAGTACGAGGGGCTGTCGGTGCGGCCGATGGCGATCGACCCGGCGCTGGCGCCGCCCGACCTGCTGGCGGCGGCGCGGGCGGCCTGGGACCGGGCGCTGGCCGAGGGGAAGCGCTACGGCTATCGGAACGCGCAGACGACGCTGCTGGCGCCGACCGGGACGATCGGCCTGCTGATGGACTGCGACACGACCGGAGTCGAGCCCGACTTCGCCCTCGTCAAGTTCAAGAAGCTGGCCGGGGGCGGCTACTTCAAGATCGCCAATCAGTCGCTCGAGCCGGCGCTCAAGAATCTGGGCTACGGGGAGGCGGCACGGCGGGCGATCCTGACCGCCGTGCTCGGCACCCTCTCGCTCGAGGGCGCACCGCACGTCAACCGCGAGAGTCTGCTCGCCAAGGGATTCATCGAGGAGGATTTCGCGAAGATCGAGCGGGCACTGCCGGGCGTCTTCGAGCTGCCGTTCGCCTTCAACGCCTGGACGCTGGGGGAGGAAGCGCTGGCGCGGGTCGGCGTCTCGCTGGCCGACGCCAGCCAGCCCGGCTTCGACCTGCTGACGGCGCTCGGCTACAACCGCCGGCAGATCGACGAGGCGAACGAGCGGGTCTGCGGCACGATGACGGTCGAGGGGGCGCCGGGGCTCGACCCGGAGCACCTGGCGGTCTTCGACTGCGCCAACAAGTGCGGCAAGACGGGGACGCGCTTCATCCACCACCTCGGCCACATCGGAATGATGAGCGCCGCCCAGAGCTTCCTCTCGGGAGCGATCTCGAAGACGATCAACATGCCGCACGAGGCGACGGTCGCGGACGTGACCGACGCCTACTTGGAGAGCTGGCGGCGGGGGATCAAGGCGATGGCTCTCTACCGCGACGGCTCGAAGCTGAGCCAGCCGCTCTCGACCAAGAGCGACGCGGGGGTCAAGGAGGGGACCGAGTCGGAGATCGAGCGGGAGGAGGCGGTCCAAGCCCGGGTCGATGAGGCGGTCGCGGCCGCGGTCGCCCAGGCGCGGGCGGAGTTCCAAGCGGAGCGGCGGCGGCAGGAGCCGGTTGAGCCGCTGGCGCTGCCGATGGCCCCGCCGGCGGCGGCCGTGCCGGTCGCGGCAACCGGGGCGGCGATGGCCGGGGCGCAGAAGCCGGCGCGGCGGCGGCTGCCGGCGAAGCGGACGGGCTTCACCCAGGAGGCGCGGGTCGCCGGCAACAAGGTCTTCCTGCGGACGGGCGAGTACGAGGACGGAGCGCTTGGCGAGATCTTCATCGACATGCACAAGGAAGGGGCTGCCTTCCGGTCGATGATCAACTGCTTCGCGATCGCGATCTCGAAGGGGCTCCAGTACGGGGTGCCGCTGGAGGAGTTCGTCGAGACCTTCACCTTCACCCGGTTCGAGCCGCAGGGGATGGTGACCGGCCACCCGAACATCAAGATGTCGACCAGCATCATCGACTACGTCTTCCGCGTCCTCGGCCTCGAGTACCTCAGCCGGACCGACCTGACCCAGGTGCCGCCCGACCTCGACGAGGTCGGCGCGGATGAGACCGGCCCAGCATCGACCGAGGCCCCACCCACCGCGATCATGGGCGGCGGTGCCGGGTCGCCCGAAGCGAGCGACGCGGCACCGAGCTCAACGTCAGCAGACGCCCCGGTGCTCGCCGCCATGCCCGCGACCGCGACCGCCTACCCCAGCGCTCATCGAAACGGGAACGGGAACGGCGTAGCCAGCCACGGTGCTCCGGCGTCCGCCGAGGCGACGGCGGTGACAACCGCGCTGCTGGAGCCGACGGTGCCGCTGAACATGATCGACGCTCACCTCTCCGAGCTGATGGGGGACGCCCCATTCTGCGACGTCTGCGGCCACATCACGGTCCGCAACGGGGCCTGCTACAGGTGCCTCAACTGTGGCAACAGCCTGGGTTGCTCGTAGCGGGTCAGGAGCCCCCTCCGGACGGCGGGGGCTCCGAGCAATCCTGGCACCGGCGACGATCACGAGGCGCCTAAGGTCCCCGCGGGCAGCCCCGAGGGGCGGGAGGTTGAGAGACATGCGGCTGGTCGAGGAGGTTGGCGACGGCACTTTCCAGGAGACGGTGATGCGGTCGGAGATTCCGGTGCTGGTCGATTTCTGGGCGCCGTGGTGCGCCCCCTGCCGCGCCCTCGGCGCGCTGCTGGAAGAGATCGCCGAGGAGCGACGGGGGGAGCTCCGGATCGTCAAGGTCAATCTCGACGAGGGGGCGGAGTCCGCGACCCGCCTCCGTGTCGTGATGGCGCCGACGCTGATGCTCTTCCGGGGCGGCCAGTTGCTGGAGCGGGCGCACGGCTCGCTCGGCCGGGGAGCAATTGGAGGAATGTTGGAGCGCCACCTGGGCGTGCCGGCCGCGGTCGCCTAGGATCGTGGACGTTCCACGGCGGGAGCAGGGGCGGGGGCCGATGTCGGCCGCCGCCCCTACCGCTCTACGAAACCCAGGAAACTCCTTCGCCTTCCCGCGGCGGCAGCCAGCCCTCACCCCCCGGCCCCTCTCCCGGTGCGCGGGACAGGGGCAAGGGGCAGCGCGGTCTGGTATCGCCGGGGCACCACTCACGGTTTACCCGGATTCCGCACGAGCCGACCGAAAGCCGATGCCGCCGCGTTGTCCAGGAGCGTCACCAGTCCGACTGATCCGCGTAGGGCTTCGCCATTGCCGCGGCCCTGCGGGCGATCTCGGCGCGAAGCTCTGTCTGGGCCAGCACCTCCGCCTCGGCCCCGAGCCGGAGCAGGTCGACGGCCGCGCGGGAGAGCGACTCGACAGGGATCTCAGTCGCCCGCCATCCTTGGTCATCCTCCGGACCGTCCGTGTCTCGGGTCGTTCGGGCCACGGTCGGCTACACGGTCGACCACGACCTCGACAAGGTTCGGCAGAGCGGAGAGTCGCCTGATGCCCGTCTATGACCTCTACCTCGAATCGGGGCCGAAGAAGCGCAAGACAATGGTCCACGTCCTCGACCTGCTCGGCTGCGTCGCGACCGGACCGACGACCGAGGAAGCGCTGGCGGCGACGCCGGCGGCGATCCGGGCCTACCGCCGCTTCCTCCACCGCCGCGGCGAAGTCATCGACCCCGAAGCGCCGTTCGAGACCCGCGTCGCCGTCCACCTGACCGAGGGTGCTTGGCTCGGCAACGGCTCCCCCTACATCGCCTTTGCGCCCGACTTCGACCCGCTGACGCAGGAGGAGACCGAGCGTCTCGTCGTCCGCCTCCGCTGGCTCATCGATGAACTGGCGGAGTGGGCGGACACCCAATCCCCCGAGCAGCTCGACGCGCCGCCGGTCGCCGGGAGCCGGACCAACCGCGCCATACTGCTCCACGTGCTCGGTGCCCAGGGCCCCTCGCTGGCGGCGGCGCTGGCGGGCGCGCCCGGTTTCTCCCGACTTCACAGCGCGGCCGAGCGGGGCGAGATCCCGCTCCCGGTGGCGCTGGTCCGGGCCGGCGAAATGGTCGAAGCCCGTATTCAACTCGTCCCCCCGGAGCGGCGCAACGACGTCCGAGAGATCACCGGCCGCGCCTACACTCTGCGCAAGGCGCTCCGCCGGATGATCGAGCACGATTGGGAACACCTGGCCGAGCTCTCGCGGCACCCGAGCAGTCCCCAACTCTGAAGCGAAAGCCGGATGATTGCTTCCGCTTCCCGGAAAGAGGGCCTCACCCCCGGCCCCCTTCCCCCTGTCCCGTGGGCAGGAGAGGGGAGACGTTCCTCCTGCCGATAGCGGAACGGTTCAACCTAAATCCGTTTGATGCGAACGCCGAATGTCGGCGTCCCCGCACCCATTCCAGCTCCCAGGAAAGGAAAATGAGGGTGCTCCCCAGAGCAAAACAGTTCACCCATATTCCGTTCGACAGACTTCGGCTCGGCCCCGAGCCGAGCGCCGGGTAGCAAGAAGCCCCGGCCCCCTTGCACGGGGGGACGGGGCGCAGCTACGGCGGGTCGGCTACTCGGCGCTGGCGGTCATCGCCGCGGCCTGCTCGCGGAGGTCGGCGAAGGCGACGGTGCTCAGGTAACGCTCGCCGGTGT
>JBBSNJ010000035.1:0-10775 GCA_038232775.1 Thermomicrobiales bacterium | reverse complement strand
CGCGGAGGAGGGCGAGGGCGCCGTCGGCTTGCCCCTCGAACGGGTCGACGATGGCGCCGCTGGCGGCGTCGACGGCGACGGCGTTGGCGGTGAAGTCGCGGCGGGAGAGGTCGTCCACCAGCCGGCCACCGAGACGGACGGCGGGGAACCGGGTCTGGTCCGGGTAGTGCTCCTGGCGGTAGGTGGTGACTTCGACCGTGACGCGGCCCTCCCCGTCGGGTCCGAAGACGAAACCGACGGTGCCGAAGCGCTCGCCGACGTCGTAGGACGCGTCGGCTCCCGCGAGCAGCCCGAGGCGGCGCGTTTCCTCCGGCAGGGCGGAGGTCGCGAAGTCGAGGTCAGCCGGGAGGCGCCGCTCGAGCAGGACGTCGCGGACGATGCCGCCGACGAAGAAGAGCTCTTGCCCAGCGTCGGCGAAGACCCTCGCCAAACACTCGGCCGCGCCGCGAGCGGCGGGCGAAAGCTTGGGCAGGATGGGGTGGTGTAGCGGCAGAGTGGTCACGCGAGCCTCGGGTGGTTTCCGCCGCCGCCCCGGGCGGACCCATGGTGCGCCGGTAAAAGAGGAGAACGGCCTCGGGGAGGAACGGCACGATGGGGAGGGCAGTTTCAGAGTCAAGGCGACCGCCTCTCGATCGGCCTGGGGAAGTCTAATCGGCACCGCCCCGCCGGACCCATCCCCGACCCCCAGCAAGGGATCGGGGACAACTCCGCCTTGCCAACCTCCGGGAGCGGGACCGGGGGCGAGAGCTACCTCCACCGCACCGACCCTTAATGAACAGTCCGCATCCGGATGCGGCTAAAGCCCGTCGAACCGCGGCAACTTGGCACCCTGGACCAGCTCCCCTCTCCCGTGCGCGGGAGAGGAGCCGGGGAGGAGGGACTCTTCCCCGGCAGCGGAACCGTCCAGCCGGATTTCACGGCGCTCGGGTCGCGAGACGACGACACCGCCACCGACGGCGCCGGCGACCGGCGAGACACGGTGGATCGAGGACGGCTTACCCGGCCCTAGCGGGTGGCCTCCCAGAGCGAGCGTCCGACGTCGATCCGGTGCTCGACCCGGCCCTCGCGCTCGAGGTGGGCGAGGAAGGCGAGGGCGGTTGGGTGCAGCAAGTAGTAGCCGGGGGCGTCGGCGGGATCGGCGCCGAAGCAGGCGAAGAGGCCATGGAGGATCGTCTCGGCGGTGGTCGCGGCGGCGACGAGGTCGAGGGTGGCGGCGAGGACGCGATGACAGAGGTCCCGATTGAGGGCGACCAACTCGTCGAGGCGCTCGACCGCCGGGCCATGACCCGGAACCGCGACCCGGTAGGGAATCTCCGCCGCGCGGTCGAGAGCGGCGAGGTGGTCGGTGAGGGAGAAGAGGTAGGGAATGCGGTACTTCTCCAGGATCGAGGCCGGGAGAACCACGTCGGCACAGAAGAAGACCCCGTCGACGAGGACGCCGATCTGACCGGGCGAGTGACCGAAGAGGGGGACGATCTCCAGTTCGATCCCGGCGACGGTTAAGGGACCGGGCACGAACACCTCATCGACCGGCGACGGGTGGGCGAGGAGGAAGGGCACGCGCAGGGCGTCGGGCGGATCGGCCCCCCCGAACAAGAAGGTCGGCTGGAGGATGGGATAGCGGAGGATCGCTTCGTCGACGGCCGGGGCGTAGACGCGAGCGCCGGTCCGCTTGACGACCGCGGCGTTGCCACCGAAGTGGTCGGCGTGGCCGTGGGTCGTCACGATCGCGACGACCTCGCCGCCGACCTCCTCCCGCGCTGCCTTAAGCGCCTTCTTGGCGTTCGACTCGTTGAGCCCGGTGTCGATCAGGACGAGGCCGCCGTCGTCCCCGACGACGACCCCGACGTTGACGCCGCCGGGGACGAGTTTCACCCTCGGCCCGAGATCGACGATCACCCTGGCTCCCTCCTCGTGGGCGGACCGACACCGTCGCTGCCGAGTCTATACTGCCGGGCAACGAGGGAGGGGCGGGGATGGGCGCGGACGGGGCGCGGTCGCTGCGCCACGTGGTCGAGGTCGGGCAGTTCGGGCGGACGGAGGTCGAGGCGCTCTTCGCCGCCGCCGACCGGATGCGAGCGCTGCCGCGCGGGGAAGTCCCACTCCGCGGCAGCATCTTGGCGACCCTCTTCTACGAGCCGTCGACCCGGACCCGGCTCTCCTTCGAGTCGGCGATGCTGCGGCTGGGCGGGGACGTGCTCGCGACCGAGAACGCCCGCGAGTTCTCTTCGGCGATCAAGGGCGAGACGGTCGAGGACACGGTCCGGATCGTGGGCGGCTACGCCGACGCGATCGTGCTCCGCCACCACGAGCAGGGGGCCGCCCACCGCGCGGCCTCGGTGGCGCCGGTGCCGATCGTCAATGCCGGCGACGGGCCGGGCGAGCACCCAACCCAGGCGCTGCTCGATCTCTACACGATCCAGCACGAGCTGGGGCGGATCGACGGCCTGCGGGTGGCGCTGGTCGGGGACCTGCGCTTTGGGCGGACCGCCCGCTCCCTGGCGCGCCTGTTCCGGTTGACCGAGGGGACCGAGCTGGTCTTCGTCTCGCCGGCGGCGGTGCCGATGGGTGAGGATGTTCGGGAGGAGCTGGCGGCGGCGGCGGTGCCGTTCCGGGACGAGCCCGATCTGGCCGCGGTGCTGCCGCGGGTCGACGTCGTCTACCAGACGCGGATCCAGCGGGAGCGGTTCGCGACCCCGGAGGAGTACGCGGCGACGCGGGGCGTCTACGTCATCGACCGCGCCGCGATGAGCCGTCTCGCGCCGGAGGCGATTGTCCTCCATCCGTTGCCGCGGGTCGACGAGATCACGGCCGAGGTCGACGCCGACCCCCGCGCCGCCTACTTCCGGCAGGCCGAGAACGGCGTCTTCGTCCGGATGGCGCTGCTCGAGCTGGTCCTGGGTGGCTGACCCAGGCAAGGGGGCCGGTCCGCTCGCAATCGGTGATCGGTCGGCAGGGGGCGACCGCCCGTCCGCCGACCGAGTGGTGGCGGGAGGTGGCGGCGAGCATCCTCGGTTCGATGAGCGATCGACTGGGGAGAGCGGGCGCCATTGCGCGAACGGGGAAGGAGCACCGCGTGTGCCGGAGCATCAGACCCCTCTTCAACCTCGACCCACCGGCCAACGACGTCGACGTCCGGGCCGCGTCGGTCCAGTTCGTCCGCAAGATCACCGGCTTCCGCATGCCTTCGCGGGTCAACGAGACCGCTTTCGAAGCGGCCGTGGACGAGATCACGAACGTCGCCGGTCGGCTCTTTGCTGAGCTCGAGACGAGCGCCCCTCCGAGGAATCGGGCGGCGGCTGCCGAGCGAGCCAAGACCCGCGATGCGGTGAGATTCCCCCACCGAGAAACCCACCGGACCTGATCCATCCCCTCCGTCCGCCGACGGGAGCGTGGCGCCGGCGGTAGCACCGAACCGCCGCGAGCGACAAGAGGTCGAGGAGCGACCGCCGATGGAGGATCCGTCCGCCACCGAACTCCACCTTCGGATCGACGACGTCTACCGCACTGAGTCGCGCCGCGTCTTCGCCACCCTGATCCGGCTGCTCGGCGACTTCGACCTGGCCGAGGACGCCCTCCACGACGCCTTCGCGGCGGCGGTGACCCAGTGGGGGCGGGACGGCGTGCCCGCCAACCCGCGAGCCTGGCTCGTCTCGGCCGGTCGCTTCAAGGCGATCGACGGCCTGCGCCGCCGGGCCCGGTTCGACGCCTCACTGGCGACCCTCGCCGGCCGGATCGAGACCGAGCCGAGCCCCGAGGCAGGGGCCGGCGACGAGGAGATCGAGGACGATCGGCTGCGCCTGATCTTCACCTGCTGCCATCCGGCGCTCCCGCCGGAGGCCAGGGTGGCCTTGACGTTGCGCGAGGTCTGCGGCCTGACGACCGAGGAGATCGCGGCCGCATTCCTGACCCTCCCGGCCACCCTGGCGCAGCGGATCGTGCGGGCGAAGTCGAAGATTCGGGAGGCCCAAATCCCCTATCGGGTGCCGTCCGCGGCCGAGCTGCCGGAGCGGTTGGAGACCGTCCTCCAGGTGATCTACCTGGTCTTCACCGAGGGCTACGCCGCCTCCTCGGGCGGCTTAGTGACACGACCCGACCTCTCGGGCGAAGCGATCCGCCTCGCCCGGCTCCTGATCGAGCTCCTGCCGGAGCCGGAATCGCTCGGTTTGCTGGCGCTGATGCTGCTCCACGAGTCGCGCCGACCGGCGCGGACCTCACCCTCAGGCGACCTGGTGTTGCTCGACGACCAGGATCGATCACTGTGGGACCGGGAGCAGATCGCGGCCGGGCAGGCGTTGGTCGAGCGGGCCTTAGCGTCGGCTCGGTTCGGCGCGTACACGCTGCAGGCGGCGATCGCCGCCGTCCACGTCGAGGCGGCCAGCGCCGATGCCACCGATTGGCCCCAGATCGTGGCCCTCTACGATCTGCTGGCCCTGGCCGCGCCCTCACCGATCGTCGCCCTGAATCGAGCGGTGGCGGTGGCGATGCGGGACGGTCCGGCCGCCGGCCTCGCCCTGATCGACCAAATCCTGGCCGGCGGCGACCTGGCCAGCTATCACCTCGCGCACTCGGCGCGGGCCGAGCTGTGCCGCCGGTTGGGCCGGACCGAGGAGGCCCAGGCCGCCTACCAACGGGCGCTCGGACTGACGAAACAGGAGCCCGAGCGCCGTTTCCTCGAGCGCCGGTTGGCGAGCCTGGCGGGATGAAGCGGCGCTGGCGCGACCTCGCCGCCCCGACGGCGGCCTTCGACCCGGTGGTGACGTGGCCGGCCGTGATCTTCGTACCCGAGCCGGCTCTGGCCGTGGCAGGACTTGCCCGCGCGATCCGGCTGGGCGGCACGGAGACGGCCGAGGTCTGGGACACCGTCGCCGTGGTGGAGCTGATGCGGCGCTTGTGGGGCGCGGCGGTGGCCCTCGACCCCGCGGCGATTCAGCAGGACGAAGGGCGGTGCTTCGCCCCGCTCTGCCATCCGGGAGCCTTGGCATAGCTCCGGGGCGGGGCCGGGCTGGGCGATGTGGAGTCGCGGGCGGTGGGCATCCCGATCCGGTTCCGCGACTTCGACGACTTCTGAATTCCTTTCTTCGGCGGGCAGGGCCGGGCTCCGACCCACGCCATCGGCTGCGGCGGGGGGCGATCATCCGCGCGTTGGAAGCGCCGGCGAACTTGGGTGCCCGTCGCGGCCGACGGCCAGATCGCGCTCACCCCCCACACGTTAGCCGTCCGCGGCCGGCGGGTGGGCAGCGGGTCGTAACCGAAGCTCGGCCTCGCCGCCTCCAAGGTTGTCTGGACGAGGACTCGAGCTCCGCTCGCGCCACGCGACGTCCACCGATACGAGCTGTCGATCTCGGGCTCCCCCGAACGACAACTATGGAAGCAGATGGCACTGGCCTGCGCTCCGGTGTGGGAACGTCTCCCGGGCACGGAACAGGGGGAAGGGGGCCGCAGGTGAGGGACGCCTTTCAGCAACCAGAAGCAATCACCCGCAAACCGCACGACGTCTCAGGGAGGAAGGCCGCATGAGCCAAGTGATCGCGGGGATGACCATGTCCCTCGACGGCTTCGTCAACGACCGCCACGGCAGCGTCGCCCGCCTCTACCCCGACCTCGCCGCCCTCCGCCAGACCAGCGAGCTCCAGGAGGCGATCGCGGAGACCGGAGCCGTGGTGATGGGGAGGAGATCCTACGATATGGGCGGTGGCGACTTCACCGGCTACGAATTCCAGGTGCCGATCTTCGTCCTCACCCACCGGCCACCCGAGCGGGCCGCCGAGGGGGAGAACGATCGCCTCACCTTCTCGTTCGTCGCCGACGGTATCGACCGCGCCATCGCCGCTGCCAAAGCGGCCGCGGGCGACAAAGAGGTCACGGTCGTCGGCGGCGCCGACACCATCCGCCAGTGCCTCCAAGCGGGTCTGGTGGACGAGCTGCGGCTCGATCTGCGGCCCGTCCTCCTCGGCGACGGCCTCCGCCTGTTCGACCGGCTCGAGGGCCTTCCCGGAGACCTCGAGACGATCCGCCTGGCCAGCTCGCCCGGCGTCCTCCACCTCCGGTTCCGCGTCGTCCGCTCGCCGCTTCGGGAGCGGTTAGCGGAATGACCGCGCCCGATGCCCAATCACCCCACGTCAAGGATCGACACAGACCTGACGAATGTCCTCAGACCCCACGCCCGAGCAGGGCGTGTCCAGCGGTCGGTTCGTCGATTGTGAGGACGCATCGCCAGCCATCGGATCGACCTCGAGCCTTCGAGGCCCGACCGCCGCCCGAGGGCGACGATCGCCGCCCCGGCCGCGCGATCGCCAGCGGTTGTCCGGCGATCGCTCACCCCGAACGAGAAGAAGGAGTGCCAAACTGATGAAGACGGGAGCGTTCTCCGGGTCTCGCCTGAAGCGGATGCGGGAGGTCATCGAGCGCCAAGTCGAGCAGGGCGCGATCCCCGGCGCCGTCGCCCTCGTCTCCCGCGGCGGCGAGACCCACGTCGGCGCGGTCGGCACCCTCGCCTTCGGCAGCAACGCTCCAATGCGCCGCGACTCCGTCTTCCGCATCGTCTCGGTAACCAAACCGATAGTCGCCGCGGCGGCAATGTTCCTGGTCGAGGAGTGCCGGTTGCGGTTGGACGAGCCGGTCGATCGCCTGCTACCCGAGCTGGCCGACCGGCGGGTCCTGCGGCGGTTCGACGCACCGCTCAACGAAACCGTGCCGGCGAACCGACCGAACCGGACGTGCCCGATGGAGGAATGGCAGCCGGGTCGGCCGGAGGGTCTCGCGTCCGGTTGCTCCCGCCGGCGGCGCTGCCAGCTTCGCTCGTTGACCGGGCCAGAAGGGTCCTCCAGAGGCCCCTCGACCGACGGGGAGGCGACCCCCATCTTCTCACCGACCTCCCCTTGCCACGGCCGCTGCTGATCGCTATAGTACAGATGGTCGCCTTGTACGTACACTCGGGGCGGGGTGGTCCTCTCGCGCGGCGTCGGCTGCGCCGAGCAAGCACGCTGCCCGCGTCGATCCGTTCATCGGCCGAGTCGAGAAGGGTTCGTTGCCCAGCACCGAGCCTCGGCCGCGACGCGAAAGGGAGCGAGCAATGAGCGGTGTCCGCGTCCTCGTCGGCACGCGCAAAGGCGCGTTCATCTTGACGGCGGATGGCAAGCGCGAGGAGTGGACGGTCTCCGGCCCCCACTTCGCGGGGTGGGAGATGTACCACCTGAAGGGGTCGGCGGTGGCACCGGACCGGCTCTGGGCGTCGCAGTCGAGCGGCTGGTTCGGGCAGACGATCCAGCGCTCCGATGACGGTGGGACGACCTGGCAGCCGGTGGGCAATCAGTTCGCCTATGACGGCGTCGCCGGCACCCACCAATGGTACGACGGTACCCAGCACCCTTGGGAGTTCGCCCGAGTCTGGCACCTGGAGCCGTCGCCGACCGATCCGGAGACGATCTACGCCGGGGTCGAGGACGCGGCCTTGTTCCGGTCGACCGACGGCGGCCAGACGTGGCAGGAAATCTCGGCGCTGCGCGGCGCTAAAGGCCACCTCTGGCAGCCAGGGGCCGGCGGCATGTGCCTGCACACGATCGTCCTCGATCCGAGCGATCCCGACCGGATCGTCGTCGCCATCTCCGCCGCCGGGGCCTTCCGCTCCGACGATGGGGGCGCCAGCTGGCGGCCGATCAACCGCGGTCTCCGCTCGGAGCACGAGCTGCCGGATCCCGACGCGGACGTCGGTCACTGCGTCCATAGCCTGGCGATGCACCCCTCGCGGCCCGATGTCCTCTTCATGCAGAAGCACTGGGACGTGATGCGCAGCGACGACGGCGGCGGCGGCTGGCACGAGGTCAGCGGCAACCTGCCGAGCGATTTCGGCTTCCCGATCGCGGTCCACGCCCACGAGCCAGAGACGGTCTACGTCGTCCCGATCAAGAGCGATTCCGAGCACTTCCCGCCCGAGGGGAAGCTCCGCGTCTACCGCAGCCGAACCGGCGGCGACGAGTGGGAAGCGCTCACCGCCGGCCTTCCCCAGCAGGATTGCTACGTCAACGTCCTGCGGGACGCGATGGCGGTCGACGCGCTCGACGCCTGCGGCGTTTACGTCGGCACCACCGGCGGCCAGGTCTACGCCTCGGCCGACTCCGGTGACCACTGGACCCCGATCGTCCGCGACCTGCCGGCCGTTCTCTCGGTCGAAGTGCAGACGCTGCCATGATCCGCGTCCAATTGCCGCCGCACCTGCGGACCCTGGCGGGGGTCCAGCGGGAGGTCGCGGTCGAGGTCGCTGGCATCGCCACCCAAGGCTCCGTCCTCGACGCCCTCGAAGCCGCCTACCCGGTGTTGCGGGGGGCGATCCGCGATCAGGGGACGCACCGGCGCCGGCCGCTGGTTCGTTTCTTCGCCTGCGCCCAGGATCTCTCACACGACCCGCCCGGCGCGCCGCTGCCCGAGGCCGTCGCCGCCGGGGTCGAGCCGTTCCTGGTCGTGGGGGCGATGGCGGGCGGCTAGGCCGCGATGGTTCCGGGCGAGCACCCGCTGCTACCATCGACGGCGCCACGGACTCGGCCGACCGATTTCTGGCGGCGACGACCGATGGGACGACCACCTGTTCTCTAGGGAGGCCAGCGGATGAAGTACATGCTCTTGATCTACGGCGACGAGGGGACCCTGAACCAGACCGAGCGGGAGCATTGCTACCAGGAGTCGTCTCAGCTCGCCCACGACATCGACGCGGCCGGCAAATTTCTGTCGACCGCCCCGCTCCAAGCGACCTCGACGGCGACGAGCGTCCGCGTCCGGGGGGGCAGACGGCTGGTGACCGACGGTCCGTTCGCCGAGACGCGCGAGCAGCTCGGGGGGTACTTCCTCATCGAGGCCGAAGACCTGGACGAGGCGATCGGGTTCGCCGCTCAAATCCCCGGCGCGCGCTGGGGGACCGTCGAAGTCCGGCCGGTGGTCGAGCTCGCGGACCTGCCGGAGGCGAAGCGGTCGCTGGTCGAGGCCGCCCACCGCTAGCCGATCAATGCTGGAGCTGAACTCCTCTCGTTGCCGCCCGCGCCGGACCGGTACGGTCTGCGTCTAACTGATCGAGGTCGCCAGCGAGGAACCCGCGCTCCCAGTGCCCCGCCCCGGAGGCGGGCGCGAGCGAGGGGCGCAGATTCCGCCCCCCGTAGACCTCGATGCTTAGGAGGATTCCAACTCCGTCTACCCGCTGTATTTCCGGCCCGGCCGGGAAATCCTGACCCGCGTGTGCTCGGTCGTGGTCGAGGGGCGCGGCGACGAGGGCTGCGTCGGTTCGAAGGAGACGACTGTCGATCCCAACCTTCGCCGGACGACCATAGGTGTCGGTGGTGTTCCAGACCGCCCCAGCGGATCGTGGGGCGCAACCGACGGGGGCCAGCGGCTCGCCGCGGCGTCCGTGGCGAGGACGGCCGCGAGGGCAATGACACGATCGGCTGCGGCCCGGCCCACGACGGCCATTGTCGGAAGTGGGGGCGACGTCGAAGCGGATTGGGGGCGCTGCTGGCGGCATGGGTCGATCGATGGCCAGCCACCGACTCCTCCAATCCTGACGCAGGAGGAGAGACATCGGGCGCGGACGCCGTTCCCGTGGCGCGTCCCGCTTGATTCGCTAACGTGCGCGGTCCGTCGCAGGACGTTGTCCTTATACGGAATCCGGGAGAATACTTTGCCCTCCCGCGGCCGCCGCCGGCCCTCACCCCCGGCCCCTCTCCCGGTGCGCGGGACAGGGGCAAAGGGGAGCCTGGTCGCGGACCGCCGGGGGAACACCCGCGATTCACCCGGAATCCGTATTACCAGCGAAACCCCGTCGGCGCACCACGAGGCGGTTGCTCGCACCGACCCTCCTGGCAAGCCGATCCCGCGACCGGCCACATCTGGATCATCAGTCCGCGTCGGCGGTCTACCAAACGCCGCCGGCCCCAATGGCATCGAGGAGGCCGCAATGGCGGAGCGCGACGAACCGCGGAACGACCTCCCGGCTGAGTTTGCCGCGCCGGCTCGGCGGGCGCTGATCGAGGCCGGATACTTGCGACTCGACCAACTGACGAAAGTCAGCGAGGCGGAGCTGCGCGAGCTGCACGGGATGGGACCCAAGGCGGTCGCCCAGCTCCGTCGCGCCCTGGCGGCGGAGGACTTGGCCTTCGCCGCCCCCACCTAGCGGCGCACGCCCCGGCGCGACCGAGAGGCGGCCATTGGACCCTGGTCGGCCGGAAGCCCACGTCGTTCAGGGGCGAGGCGAGCGCGGGCGGCGGGAGGATTCGTGGCGACCATTCTTGACGAGATCGGGACGACGGAGTCGCTGCCGCGAGCCGAGCCGGCGGGCGCGGCCGGATCGGACCAGGCCGCTCCCCCGCCGCCGATGACGCAGCGCCGCGTTCTCGGGCTGGCGACGCCGATCATCGGCGAGAACCTGCTCCAGACCGCGGTCGGCGCGGTCGATACGCTGCTGGTGGCCCGGCTCGGGGCGGCGGCGGTGGCCGGCGTTGGCACCGGTTTCGAGTTCGTCTTCTTCATCATCTCGATCCTGTCAGCGATCGACATCGGGGCCACGGTCCTCGTCTCGCAGGCGATCGGGGCCGGCGATCGCCGCCGGGCCGACGGCCTCGCCCGCCAGGCGATCGTCTGGGGTCTGATCCTGGCGATCCCCGTCTCGGTCGGGATGTATTTCGCGGCCCCGTCGATCATCGGCCTCTTCGGGACCGAACCGGCCGTCGCGGCGCCGGCGACGATCTCCCCCCAGATCGTCGCCGCCACGAGCGTGGCGCTCTTCCTCTCGG
>JBBSNJ010000034.1:0-10894 GCA_038232775.1 Thermomicrobiales bacterium | reverse complement strand
CGACGTCGTCGCCGTCCCCTCCCGCTACGAGTCGTTCGGCCTGGTCGCGGTCGAGGCGATGGCCTGCGGCACCCCCGTCGTCGCCTCCCGCGTCGGCGGCCTCCGCTTCACCCTCGACGAAGGGGAGACCGGCCTCCTCGTCCCCCACAGCGAACCCGCCCCCCTCGCCGCCGCCGTCGCCTCGCTCCTGACCGACGAACCGAGGCGCCTGGCAATGGGCGAAGCCGCCCGCCGGTCGGCCGCCCGCTTCGCCTGGCCGACCGTCGCCGCCTCCATCCGCCACGTCTACCGCCGGCTAGCCGCCGGCCACCGCGCTCGCCTCTGCGACGACGAGGAGATCTTCGCCTAACGGAAGGGAGCACGTCCGTCCCCCTTATCCGAAATCCGGGTGGATGCTTTCGTTTCCCGGAGAGAAGCCCTCACCCCCGATCCCTCTCTCGTGTTCGGGAGAGGGGAGACCGTCCATCCGGGGTTACCGGGATGGTTGAACCGGAATCCGGGTGAATCAGCACGCTATCGGGACTGGGAACGTCTCCCCTCTCCTGCGCACGGGACAGGAGGAAGGGGGCCGGGGGTGAGGGCCTGCTACCGCAGCGGGAAGGCAACGTACTCACCCGAATTCCATATGAGGGCTTCTTCCCGGCAAACGCAACTGATCACCCGGATTCCCTATGAACCGGATTTCCCATCAGCTTCGCGATGGAAGATGGCAGCCGCGCGCCGTGCCTCGTGGGAGTCTGAGACGAATGGGTTGATGGTCGGATGCGATCCGCCTGCCATTCGGTCGGGAGCCGTCGTAGCCTGACGATAGGGGCCGCGACGATGCTGCTAAACGAGCGTCGGCTGACCCGTTCCGCTATTGGGCGCGCGACAGCCTCCCCTCTCCCGCGCACGGGATCGGGCAAAGGGGGCCGGGGGTAAGAGCAGTTCTTTGGGAAACGGGCGCCATCACTCGGATTCAGTATGACTCGAGAGCCGCGCCAGACACCTGGCCGATCACTCTGAGCGCCCCGCCGACACTGCTCGGCGGGTTGGCCGTCATTCCAACCTCGGTTGAACTCGGGGGCGTTGGCTCCCCCTAGCCTGCCGCAGCAGACGAGGGGGTCAGGAATGAGGGCGACGTCGCGGGCACCGCGGTTCACCCGAAGCTCGTATCAGTCCGCGGCGCTCGCCTGCCTCGGCGTCTCCCGTACTCCGGGGCGCTTGCTCGCCGCCTGCTTCGCCACCCGCTCGATCCGTGTCACCCGACCGTCGTTGGCGTAGCGATCGGCCACCATCAGGTCGAACCGGTGGACGCTCCCCTCGATCCCGGAGTAGCGCCCCGGCGTGTAGGCGCGCGACCGCGTCCCGGCCTGTTGCAGCTCGCAGACGTGCCAGTCCTGTCGGTTGGTCAGATCCCAGAAGCCGACCGCATCGCTCGGGTCGAAGCCCGCCGCCGCGATCGTCGCCGGAGCGAAATACCACTCGCAGGTGATCAACGTCCGCCCCGGCGCGACCGGCCGCAGCCAGTGGGCCATCAGGTAGTCGGGGTGGAGGCTGATGAGAAGATTCGGCCAGAGGACGACGTAGTAGACGCGCTTCAGATCCTCGCCCCGCATCCCGGCGATCGGCGGCCGGCCGTGGCTGCTGCCGTCGAGCGACAACGTCTCGTGCTCCCCGACCACCTCCATCCAGCTCCCGATCCACGGCCCCTCCCCCGCCAGATACTGGCCCAGATCGTAGGGCGTGATCCGGTTCAGCTGCGGGTGGACGCCGGGGCAGTGGTAGCACTCCTCGTAGTTCTCGGCGATCGCCTTCCAGTTCGCGGCCACGTCGTAGTCGATCCGCTCGACCCGCCGCAGTCCCCCGAGCTCAAACCGGGCGAACATCGCCGCCAGATCGCCCAAGTGCTCGGCCAGCGGCGGCGCGGCGCCGGACAGATCGAGGAAGACGACCCCCTGCCAGATCGCCAGCCGCGCCGGCACCAGCCCCCACTCCGCCGGATCGAAGCCTTCCAGCACGCTCGTGTGCCGCGGCGGCCGCAGCCGCCCCGCCAGGTCGTAGACCCAAGCGTGATACGGGCACTGGAACCGAACCAGCTTGCCGCACGGCGCGGACCCCTCGACCAGGGTCGCCCCTCGGTGCCGGCAGACGTTGTAGAACGCCCGCAGCTCCCCGTCGCCGCCGCGGACCACGATCAAGCTCTCGTCCGCCACCTCGGCCAAGAAATAAGCGCCCGTCTCGAGGGCGTCCTCCTCCCGACCGACGCAGACCCAGTCCCCGGCGAACCACGCCTCCCGCTCGTAGGCCAGCACCTCCGGGTCGTGGTAGACCCGCGGCGGCAGCAGACTCGCCCGATACGTCGGCTGCCGCACCTCCGCCACGTCGGCGGCGGAGAGGGGCGAAACGAGACGCCGCGGCTCATCGCGCTCAACGGCAGTTGCCGAACTCATGACCCAGGTCCTCCCCACCCGCTCTCGGCCCCACGGGGATCCTCCGCCGTCGGTCATCAATCGGCCGCCCGGTCCTCCCCTTGCTCCTCGAGCCCCGCGTCGCGCAGCCGCTCCGCCTCGTCCGCCTGCCGCAGCTCCTGCAGGAAGGGGTCGATCTGCCCGTCGAGCACGCCGGGGATATTGCTCAGGCTCAGGTTCACCCGGTGGTCGGTGATCCGATCCTGCGGGAAGTTATAGGTCCGGATCTTCTCGCTCCGCTCCCCGGTGCCGATCTGCGACCGTCGGACGTCCCCCCGCTCCTGCGCCAGCCGCTGCTGCTCGCTGTCGTAGAGGCGGGAGCGCAGCACCGTCAGCGCCTTGGTCTTGTTCTTGAGCTGGCTCTTCTCGTCCTGGCAGGTCACCACCAGACCGGTCGGCACGTGCGTGATCCGCACCGCCGAGTCGGTCGTGTTGACGCTCTGACCGCCGTGCCCGGTCGAGCGGTAGACGTCGATCCGCAAGTCGGCGTCATTGACCTGGACGTCGACCTCCTCCGCCTCCGGCAGGACCGCCACGCTCGCGGTCGAGGTGTGGATCCGCCCCTGCCGTTCCGTCGCCGGCACCCGCTGCACCCGATGGACACCCCTCTCGTAGCGGAGGTGGCTGTAGGCACCCTTGCCGTGGACCTCGAAGATGATCTCCCGGAACCCGCCGCCGTCCGTCTCCGTCGCCGACATAATCTCGGTCCGCCACCGGTTCCGCTCGGCGTAGCGGCTGTACATCCGGAACAGGTCGGCCGCGAAGAGCGCCGCCTCGTCCCCCCCTGTCCCCGCCCGGACCTCGACGATCACGTCTTTGTCGTCGTTCGGGTCCTTCGGCACCAGCAGCGCCCGCACCCGACCCAACAGCGAGTCCCGCCGCTCCCGCCCCGCCCGCAACTCGTCCGCCGCCAGCTCCCCAAGCTCCGGATCGTTCGCCAGCTCCCGAGCCTCGGCGATCGTCGCTTCCGTCTGCCGCAGTTCGCGGTAGGCCCCGACGACCTCGTCCAGCTCGGACCGCTCGCGGCCGTACTCCTGCAACTTCGCGGGGTCGGTCGCCACCGCCGGGTCGGCCAGTTGCCGCTCCAGCTCTTCGTACCGCCGCTCCAACTCGCCCAAGGTCTCGACCAACACGCTCATCGATCCGCATCCCCGCTCGTCGTTCCGCCGACCGCCCGAAGCGGAACACTCCGCACCCCACCCGTCGCGCGGGACCGTTCTGGCGCTTCTTCTGGCAGAATCATAGCGCGTCTCCGGTCGTCGGCCCCGCCATCCGCCAGCGGACGGGGCCGGCTCCGCTCCCGACCGCCGCCGCCCAAGCTGTGGCACCATCTCTTCGGGCGCTGACTGGTGCCCCCGACGGCGACGGGTAGTCCGTCACCGGCGTTGACGCGGACCACGAGGAGCACGCGCGATGGAACGGATCAAGGTCGAAGGCGGCGAGATGCTGGAGGAGGTCAAGCGCCTCATCCACGAGGGGAACGTCCGCCGCATCGTGATCAAGCAGGGGGAGGATACCGTCGTCGAGTTCCCGCTCACCCTCGGCGTCGTCGGTGCCGCCCTCGCCCCGGCCCTCGCCGCCGTCGGCGCCGTCGCCGCCCTGATCACCGACTGCTCGATCGAGGTCGAGCGCGCCGACGAGAACGAGGCGGACGCCGCCGACCAGCTCAAGCCCGGCGCCAGTTCCACCTCCCTCCCGGCCAGCAAGCCACCCACCTTGAACTAGCCAGCCCGGCCGCGCCCCTGCCTCACCGGACGCTCTCGCCGCCGCCCTCGCCGCCCCTCGGCTCGATGCCCCTGGCAGCAGCACACGCCGCAATCGGCGGCGAGACGGCGGACGGAGGCTGGCGGGGCGCGACATCGTAGTCCGACCGCCCCATGGGAACCTCGTACCGTTCCCTGGGCTCGCTTCCCGCTGTCTCGGCAGCGAGCCGACGACGCTCCCCGGAACGGGCTCGCCGTTCGCCGTCGTTACGCCGTCAGCAAGAGCTCAACTTCTCTCGTAGCTGTCGATTTGGGCTTTGGGAAATCGCTTTCGGTCCACCTGAGAATAGTCCTCGCCCCCCCCCAACCGCGATCTTTCTCGCGCCGGTAGTAGGAGCGGGAGCGGGACGCCGCCGAGCCCGAGCGCCGAAGTGCCACGCTTTGTCCAGATCCCGTCTCGGTCGAGCTTCGACGGATCGCTGCCAGCTCGGCGGCGGCCCTCATACGGTTTCCGGGAGAACACTTTGCATTCGCGCTGCGGCCTGCGTCCCTCTGCCCCGGCCCCTCTCCCGGTGCGCGGGAACGGGGAGCGCGGTCGCCGACCACCGGGGCAATACCCGCGATTCATCCGCATTCCGTATGAGCCGACGAAGCCCCCCGAACGTGGCTCCTCCCGCGACCATCGCCTCGCCACCGGGCGCAGCCGGCTTCGTCGCTTCAGCCCGGTCCCTTTAGGGCCGGGCGTCCCCTGGCCGGCGCCCGCCTGCCTCCTCCGGACTCCGGGTGATTCAGTAGCGTTTGCCAGCGACCGGCCCTCACCCCCGGTCTCTACAGGAGAGGGGCCGGGGATGAGGGCAACTCCCCGAGGAAGCGGAAGCCATCACCAGAGGCTCGTGTGACCGCTCCCCTCTCCTGCCTCAGCGAGAGAAGGGCCGGGAGCCCACCCCAGGCCGACCCCAAAAGGCGGGGGCACCACCACGGCGAACGGAACCCAACTACGCGGACGACGGCTCAGGCGTCCGCGACCGCCCGCCGGTAAACCCCGAGGAACGCCCCGATCTGCCCCTCGTCGACCACCAACGGCGGGATGATCCGGATCGCCTGGTCGTAGGTGCCGCAGGTCAAGAGCAGCGTCTTGTCGGCGAAGCAACGGTCGACCACCCGCTGCACCACCTCCGGGTTCGGTGCCCCGTCCGGCGTCACGAACTCGGTCGCCACCATCAACCCCATGCCGCGCACGTCCCCGATCACCGGATGGTCGGCTTGAATCTCGCGCAGACCGGCGAGCAGGATATCCCCCATCTTGGCCGCGTTCTCCGGCAGGCGCTCGTCGCGCATCACCTCGAGCGTCGCCGCCGCCGCCGCCGTCCCGACCGCGTTGCCGCCGTAGGTTCCACCGTGCGCCCCCGGCGCCCAGCGGTCCATCACCGCGCGGTCGGCGACGACCGCGCTGACCGGCATCCCCGAGGCGATCCCCTTCGCCACCGCCATGATGTCGGGCACCACCCCGAAGTGCTCGAACCCCCACATCGTCCCCGTCCGGCCCATCCCGGACTGGACCTCGTCCATCACCAACATGATCCCGTGCCGGTCGCAGAGATCGCGCACGTTCCGCACCCAGCGCGCCGGCGGCACG
Source organism: Thermomicrobiales bacterium (assembly GCA_038232775.1). Classification (GTDB taxonomy): domain Bacteria; phylum Chloroflexota; class Chloroflexia; order Thermomicrobiales; family UBA6265; genus JBBSNJ01. Next base: position 5,105 of record JBBSNJ010000034.1, on the reverse strand, counting down.
ATGTAGCCGCCCTCGCCGAGCACCGACTCCATCAGGATCGCCGCCACGTCCTCCGGCATCACCAACTGGTCGAACATCGCCTCCAGCTCGGCGAAGTAGTGCAGGTCCGCCTCCTCCGGCGACCCCTTGTAGGGCGACCGAAACAGGTACGGGAAGGGCGCGTGGTAGACGCTCGGCAGCAACGGCTCGTAGTGGCCCCGCACCTTGACCCGCGACGACGTCACCGCCATCGCCGCGTGCGTCCGGCCGTGGAAAGCGCCGCGGAAGGCGATGATCGCCGGCCGCCCCGTCGCGACCTTGGCCAGCTTGAGCGCCCCTTCGACCGCTTCCGCCCCGGAGTTGGTCCAGAAGACCTGGTTGAGCGACGGCGGCAGCGTCTCCGTCAGAGCCACGCTCGCCCGCATCATCGGCTCGTGGGCGAAGATGTTGGCTTGAGCGTGGATGATCTTCGCCGCCTGCTCCTGGATCGCGGCGACGACCCGCGGGTGGCAGTGCCCCGTGTTGGTCACCCCGATGCCCGAGGTGAAGTCGGCGTACCGCTCCCCCGTCGTGTCCCAGACGTAGATCCCCTCGCCCCGATCAACCACCAGCGGCGAGTACCGCCCGATCACCCGCGGCAACAGCTCCGCCGGCTCGAGACCGACCCGCTCCAACATCTCGACCATCGCCCTACCTCCTCCAGCGATTCATGAGCGCGACCCACGCCCGACGAGAGCGCACCGAGACGCCGAGCGGTCTCGCGCCCGAGCGGCCGCCACCGCGAGCGCGCGCTATCCCTGCTTCCGTTCCCGCTCCTTGAGCTCCTTGTAGTACTTCTTCGTCTTCGGCTCCGGCCGCGCCGCCTCCGCCTCGGCTCGCGCCCGGTAGACCGCGGCCGCCTCCCCGAACTCCTCTTCGAGCCGGGCCAGATCGTTGTAGACACGGACGTTGCCGTCGGCCGCCGGCGTCCGCATCAGCATCCGCACCAATTGCAGCAGCGACGTAGCGGACGCCGGCGCCGCCGCCGGCAACGCCGCCCGCTTCATGATCAGCTCGACCGTCTGCAGCGTCGCCGGGTCCGCCCCCTCGTCGAGCAGCCGACCGTGGATCTGCTGGAGCCCTTCGAGCACGTTCACGGTCGTCTCCGTCCCACGTCTCGGCCGCCCGAACCGCCCCGGCGCGACACCCGAATCTCGCCGGAGTATAGCATCGGCCCCTCAAGCGCCCCCCGCCGGCAATAGCCCGCTCCCCCTCCCACTCTGCCCCCCCACCGCCGCCCATTGCCGCCCATTGCCGCCACGCAGGACCGGCGATCGTGCCAGTTCGGAGATCCGCTACCGTCTCATGCGGAATCCGGGTGAATCGTGAACGTTCCCCGGCGGCACAGGACCGCTCCCCTCTCCCGCGCTCCGGGAGAGGGGCTGGGGGTGAGGGCCGGCTGCCGCCGTGCGAAGGCGAAGGGTTCTCCCGGAGTCCGTATCATGCGCTCTTCGGTTGCACCATTCGGTTACTGAACGTGGGAGCTGCTCCCCTCTCCCGCGCACGGGACAGTGGCAAGGGGTCGGGGGTGAGGGCGTGTCTCCCCAGGGAAACGGGAGTGAACATCCGAAGCTGGCGTCAACCCCACGCGGCATAGGGGGACGCGTCCGCCTCCCAGTCCCCTTCCACTGCCCGGTCGTCATCCGCCTCCAGCAGCCGCGTGAACCCCGCCTGCCGGAACTCGAAGAGCGCTGCCTCCCGTCGCGCTCCGTCCACCGTCGCCAACCGGACGACCTCGTCGAACGCCGTCTCGACGTCCTCGGCGTCGCTGACGTACCCCGGCTGCCGCCGCCAGTTCAAGAAGTCGATGAAGTACTCCGCGGCCGCGACCGCCTCGCCGTGCGCCTCGGCGATCCCCGCCAGCGCCGAAGTGGCGGCGAAGACCACGTCCGGGTTCGCCGCCTCCCGTCCCGCTCCCAGCGCCCCTTCCCAGGCAGTATCAGCCACGAGCGCGTCTTCGAGGCCGTCCGCCAACTCGGCCAACCCGATCCACGCCTCCGCCCGGCCTTCGGCCTCGTCCGCCTCGAGCAGCGCCTGGACCAGCGCCGCCCCCTCCCGCCGCAGCTCCGGGTCGCCCGCACGTTGGGCGAGCCAAGCGCCGCCGGCGGCGGCTCCCGCCGCTCGCAGCGCCGCCGCCCACCCCTCCCAGCCGCGCCGCAACCCGGCGTCCAACCGGGGGTTGACGGTCAAGGTCAGCGGCGCGCTCGAACCGGCGGTATCGGGAGCGAACATCGCTCGTCTCCTCCCCCCAGTCTCGGCCCCCGAGAACGGCGGCGGCCCCGGCCGCACCCCCCCCCCGGCAACCGGTCCCTCGCGTCGTCCCCGAACCAACCCAGGGCCACCCCAGCGTCCCCGTCCACCGCCAGAACCGAGCCGCGGCCCGCCGGTCAGCCCGACGCTCGGCCCTCTCCGGCCGGCCCGAATCCTCGCTCCCCGTCGTCGATCTCCAGGATCCAGTCGTGACCCGGTCCCGACGTCGGCGGCGAGAACGCTCTCTCCGCGCCGGCGCCGACCGCCCCGCCGGGCTCCGCCTCTCCCGTCCTCGGGTCGAACCATCTCGCCGTCCTCGCCGCGGACGACAGCCGCCCGAGGTCGATTGTCACAGGCTGGCCCGAAGGGGTGTAGACGAAGGCGTAGCCGCCATCATCGGCGCGGCAGGCTTGAACGTGGTCGCTGCCCCTCCCGGCGTCGCCGACGAGCAGCGTCTGGTCCGGCACCAGCTGCCCTATCGGCCGCGACTCGCTCAGCGCCCGCGCGTGCCGCATCTGGCCCGCTCCCGGCAGGTCGAGCGCCTCCCGCCAGGTCCTCCTCGCGCCGAACTTGCCGGGGTCGCCCCCTTCCCAGAACTGGAAGACGCCGTTCGCCCCGTAGGTGTGCCCGCAGGCGCCGGCGAAGAGCGCCCAGTAGGCGGCCTTCCTCGCGTCCCAGTCCCCGAAGTACCCGTTCTCCGGCTTCCAGTCGACCGGGTGGTCTTCGTAGCAGGGCTCGCCGTCGAGGCACGGCTTCGGCGGCCGTCGCTGGTAGTCGGCGGCGATCAGCTCGTAGTTCGGGAAGTCGCGCTGGTGGTGGCCCGATTGAATCATGTTGAAGGCCAACCACGGCTCGTCGTGGACGAACGCCGCCGACGTCGAGCGGCCCTGCGGGTGGAAGGTCATCAGGTGGCGACCCCCATCGCCTCGCGCCAACCCCGCGGCCATCGCCCGCCAGGTCGCCAGGTGGCGCTCCGATGTCGGGTTGCGGTCCCCTCCCAGGACCCAGATCAGCGACCGGTCGCGGTAGCGCTCCCCGAGGTACTCGCCGTAGGCCCCGGCGTTGTCCGGCGAGAAGACCTCCGGCTCACTGCCCCACAGGCGAGGCCCAACCTTGTCGGCCCAGGTCGGCAGCAGCGCCAGCGTCAGCCCCAGCCCCTCCGCCAGGTCGAAGACTCGGTCGAGGTGGGCGAAGTAGGCGTCATCCGGTCGCCGCGGGTCTTGGTCGATCAGCGGCAGATCGCCGTTGCGATTCGACACCGTCAACCCGTCGAACTCGGAGATACCGACCACCTGGACCGACGTGAACCCCTTGGCTGCCCGATCCCGCAGGTAGTGCTCCGCCTCCCCGAGCGCCAGCCGTTGGAGGAGGGCCCAGGCGGTATCCGCCAGGTAGAAGAAGGGCGCCCCGTCGCCGCCGACCAAGAAGCGCCCGTTCTCGCTCACCGTCAGCATCTGCCCTCCGCCACTGCCGCCACCCCACCGGCATCCCGTCGCCGGCGCCCGGTCGCCGAGCGCGCCGCGTCGAAGCGCGACAATCCGCCGGCCGGTCGCGATTTGATGTTATCTGCGCAACTCCGGCCGGTCAACGGGATGTCTTCGCTCGCCGGCGGCACGGTCGATGGCCGGTCGAGGGAGAGCAAAGCGGTTTCGTCCGGCGCCTCAGACCGCTCCCGGCGGAGCCGATTCGTCACCCGGTCGGAACGTCCACTGCTCGCGACGACGCGGACCCCATCGAGCCGTTTGGCCAGCGGCCGACCCATCTCCCGACCGTGCAGTTCCGGGCCGGCCGCTCCGCTCTTGACATCGAGATCGACGACCGCTAGGGTACGCGCCATGCAGACGCCTCACCAACCCATCACCATCTCGACCCCGCGGTCTCGCCCGGCTCGGCCGGGCTGCTCGGTGTTCGGGTTCTGGTGGGCGTTTACCTATCCCCCTCCGGCGTCGCTGGTGGGGCGGGAGGCGCCTATGCGCTAACCGCCCGAGAAGATGCAACCACCAGTCACGCCGGAGGAACCGAGGCCCAACGCCTCGGTTTTTTGTTGCCGCTCGACCCGCCCCGGCGCCCCCCGTCCCGTCCGCCACCGACGCCCCCGGAAGGAGCCCCCGCGATGATCGTCACCGTCGCCCCCGACGCACCGGAATCGACCGCTCCCGCCATCCTCGCCGCCGCCGCCGCCGCCGGGCTCGAAGCCCGCGCCGTCGCCGACGGCCACGGCGGCCGCCTCGTCGGCATCCACGGCGACCTCCCGGCCGACTCCTCGGCCCTCGCCCTCGCCGGCGTCGGCGCCGTCCACGCCAAGCATCGCCCCTACATGCTCGCCTCCCGTGAGTTCCGGCCCCATTCCCCCTCGATCGTCAGAGTCGGCGAGGTCCGGATCGGCGGCGGCCGGCCGGTCGTCATGGCCGGCCCCTGCGTGATCGAGGACCGCGAGCAGACCATCGCCATCGCCCGCGCCGGCGCGCCCGCCGGCGCCGATATGCTCCGCGGCGGCGCCTTCAAGCCCCGCACCTCCCCCTACGCCTTCCAGGGTCTCGGCGAGGAGGGGCTTCGCCACCTCGCCGCCGCCCGCGAGGCGACCGGTCTCCCGATCGTGACCGAGGTGATGGAGCCGGAGCAGGTCGATCTCGTCGCCGGCTACGCCGACATGCTCCAGATCGGCGCCCGCAACATGGCCAACTACCCCCTCCTCCGCCGCGTCGGCCGGACGGCGACGCCGGTCCTCCTCAAGCGGGGTCTCTCGGCCACCGTCGAGGAGTGGCTGCTGAGCGCCGAATACCTGCTCGCCGGCGGCAACCCGAACGTGGTCCTCTGCGAGCGTGGCATCCGCGCCT
>JBBSNJ010000033.1:0-10995 GCA_038232775.1 Thermomicrobiales bacterium | reverse complement strand
GTCCGCGCCCAGGGGACGCCGTCGCCGGTGCTCTCCTGCCAGCCGGCGACGCCACCTCCCACCGCCGCGTCAGCCGCTCCGACTGATGCTCCTGCCCCGCCCGCTGCCGCGCCGGGTGAGCGGACGACGGTCTCGATCGGCTACATCCCGATCTCGATCTACGCGCCGGTCTTCGTCGCGCAGGAGAAGGGGTACTACGCCGAGCAGGGGCTCGACGTGACGCTCGAGCCGTTCGCCGGGGGTCCGGATCTGGTGGCGCTGACGGCCAGCGGCCAGCTCCAGGCGGCGGCAACCGGGGTTGGGCCCGCGTTCTGGAACGCCGCCGCGATTGGTCTGCCGGTGACGATCATCGCGCCGGGGCACCGGGAAGGGGTCCCGGTCGCGACCCCGCTGATGATCTCGCGCGAAGCCTGCGAGTCGGGCGCGATCCAAAGCGTCGCCGATTTGGCGGGGAAGCGGGTGGCGGTTAACGCCCCCGGCGCCACCGAGTACTGGCTGGCCCAGGCGCTTGGCACCGCCGGGCTGACCCTCGACGACGTCGATCTGCAGACGATCCCGTTCCCGGAGGCGGTGGTCGCCCTCGGCTCTGGCGCGCTCGACGCCAGCTTGATCGCCGAGCCGCTGGCGACGCGGGCGGAGGAGGACGGGATCGCGGTCCGGCTGGCGACCAACTTCCCTGTCCAGGACGTCCAGCCGACCGTCCTGCTCGCGAACGCCGACTTCGTCGCCGACAATCCGGAGGCGGCCGCGGGTCTGGTCACCGCCTATCTGAAGGCGAGCCGGGACCTGGCCGGGGACGGCTTCCGCGATCCGGCCAACCTGGCGATCATCGAGGCGTACGCCGACGTCCCGGCCACGCTGATCGCCGCGGCGGTCCCCCCGCTCTACGCCGTCGACGGCGACCTCGACGGCACGGCGCTGGGCAAGCTCCAGACCTTCTTCCGCGCGCGCGGGCAGCTCGAGTACGACCAGGACCTCGACCCGGAGCGCCTGATCGATCGCCGCTTCGTCGCGGCCGCGCTGGCGGCGCTTGGTCCGGCCGAAGGGTCGTGAAAGCGGCCGCGGCGGGGGGGCGGGCGCTGGGCGGGATCGGCCTCGCCCGTCCAGGCGCCGGCGCTTCCCCCGCTCGGACGTCACCTTTGGCGCGGTCCGGCGGCGCCGGCGTCGCGGTCGTCGGTCTCGGGCGGTGGTTCGATTCGCCGCGGGGGCCGGTCGAAGCGATCCAGACGGTCGATCTGGCGGTCGCCCCGGGCGAGTTCTGCGTGATCGTCGGTCCCTCTGGCTGCGGCAAGACGACGCTGCTGCGGATCGTGGCCGGACTCGAGACCCCGACCAGCGGCCGGGTCGCGCTCTCCAGCCCTGACGGCCGCGCCCCGAGCAACGCGATGGTCTTCCAGGGGCGTTCGGTCTATCCCTGGCTGTCGCTCCGTGAGAACGTCGGCTACGGGCTCAAGCTGCGCGGCATGGGGAAGCGGGAGCGGCGGCGGCGGGCCGACGAGTTGCTGCGGACGGTCGGTCTCGCCCAGTTCGCCGCCGCCTACCCGCACCAAATATCGGAGGGGATGCGGCAGCGAGTGGCGATCGCGCGGGCGCTGGCGGTCGACCCCGACCTGCTGCTGATGGACGAGCCGTTCGGGGCGCTCGACGAACAGACTCGGTTTCTGCTTCAGGAGGAGCTGCTCCGAATCTGGGAAGACACCGGGAAGACGGTCGTCTTCGTCACCCACTCGATCGACGAGGCGCTGGTGCTGGCCGACAAGATCGTCGTCATGAGCGCCCAACCAGGGACGATCAAAGCGACGATCCCCGTCCCCTTCCCCCGGCCGCGGGCGTTGACCGACGTCCGCTCCGATCCGACCTTCGCTCCCCTCTTCTCCGAGATCTGGGGGTTGCTGCGGGACGAAGTCCTGACCGCTCGCCGCTCCCAACTCGAGCGGTGGGAGCCGGCGGGGAGGAGAACGTGAGCCCGGTCCGGCGGCGGCAGGTCGAGCTGGCGCTGACCTTGCTCGCGCCGGTGCTGCTGCTCGCCCTCTGGGAGGCGCTCTCGCGGGGGCGGGTGATCGACCCCCGCTTCTGGCCGCCGCCGTCGAGCCTGGTCGGCACCGCCTGGGAGGTGGCGCGGGATGGGTCGCTGCTGGCCAACACGCGGGTGAGTTTGGTCCGGATCCTGGTCGGGTTCGTCCTCGGTGGGGTGCCGGCGGTCATCTTCGGCCTGCTTATGGGGCTGTTCTGGCCGATCCGGGTGCTGCTCATGCCGGTCGCAGCAGCGATCTACGCGATCCCGAAGATCTCGATCGTGCCGCTCGTCTTCCTCGTCTTCGGATTCGGCGAGACCGGCAAGTACGTGATCGTCGCGATCTCGATCTTCTTCTTGGTCCTGCTGAACACGATGGCCGGGGTGCTGGCGATCGATCCGTCCTACCGGGACGTGGCGAGGAACCTGGGGGCGAGTCCGCTGGCGCTCTTCCTGACGGTCGCGCTGCCGGGGGCGCTGCCGTCGATCTTCACGGGGATGCGGCTCGGCCTCGGCTTCGCCCTGGTCGTGATCGTCGGCACCGAGTACATCGCCGCCAGCCGCGACGGCATCGGCTACTTCATCTTCAGCGCCTGGAACACGCTGGCGATCCCGAAGCTCTTCGTCGGCCTGATCGTGACCGGCTTGATGGGCTGGTTCCTGTCGCTCGCGGTCGATCTGCTGGAACGGCTCATCCTGCCGTGGAAGCCGAGCTCGTAGTCCCAGCGAGGACGGATTTCACCCCTTCGACCGCGCTCAGCAAGCCTCCGACCCCCTCTCGCGGACGGGAAGGAGGGGAGCCGATCGCTAGACGGGATCCTGGTGATCGCCTCGGCTTCACCGCGGGTCAGAGGCGCCGGCCCTCACCCCCCAGCCCCCTCTCCCACTGCGGCAGGAGAGGGGGAGACGAAACCCTAAAGATCAGTCGAATTCCGGATGAGTCCCCTTCAGGGGGCTTCGTCGCTTCAGCCCGGTCCCTCTCGGGCCGGGCGACGCCGAGCGGGCGTCCGCCGCCGAGGCCGGGTCCCATCCCCAGGAAACCGCGACCGATCAGCAGGCTCCCGTATTGGGCGGAGTCCGGGTCATGGCTTCCGCTTTCCCGAAAGAAGCCCTTACCCCCGGCCCCCTCTGCCGTGCGCGGGAGAGGGGAGAACGTCCAGCAGGCGAGAGCGGGAATGTTCAACCGAACTCCCCTAGGGCAGACCTCCGAGCTATTGACGGTAGATGAAGAGGTCGAGCGAGCGGGGGTCGGTGCCGAGGAGGACGTCGGGGACGCCTTCGCCGGTCGCCGAGTAGAGGGTCACCCAGCCGTTGGTCGTCGTGCCGACTGGGCGCCAAAGATTGACTAAGAGGTAGCGCTGGCCGTTGGCCAAAACGAGGTCGGGGTTGAGGCCGAGCTCTTCGGCCTCGTCTTGAACCCCAGCCGGTGCCTCGACGACGTCGCCCCCTTCGGGCACGTACTCGGCGATCACGTCGCCGTCGACCGGGACGGCGAAGATGCGCGGCGGGTCGAGCGACTCGGGATCGGCGGCGTGGACGATCAACGTGACGCTCGAGTAGAGGGAACGCGGCCAGGTGGCGTCGAGGGTGTAGCGGGCGTCGCCGGCGACAATCACCCGCAGGTCGGCCCCGGCCTGGTAGCCGACATCGAACGATGTCGCCGCGCTGAATCGGAAGAGGGTGTTCGGGAGCGAGTCGTCGCGGAGGAAGACGGCGCGACGGGAGTCGACGTCGGCGGTCTGGACCGCCTCGAACGGGCCGACGCAGCCGATCCGGGTGAGCTCGGTGTCGGGCGGCGGCTCCTCCTGGGTGTCGAAGCGGTAGGCGACGCCGGAGAGCTGGACGCGGCGCGGCAGCCGCTCGGGGAGTCCATTCGCCCCGATCTCGCCGATCTCCCCCCGGCAGTCATCGGTCTGGCGGCGCGGGAGGTCGACGACGAGTCCGGTGTCGGGGGTCGGTGGCGGGGTGGCGCCGGCGCGGGGCGGAGTGATGATCCGCAGGTTCGGCAGGGGGGTCGGGGTCGGAGCGGTCTGCGCCTGGGGAGCGATGAGCTCGAGCTGGACGAAGCCGGCGGGCGGGGCGGCGACGATGGCCGGCGGCGGGGTCTGCCCGCCGGCGGCGATCACGATCTGGGTCGAAACGAACTGGTAGACCCGGTTGTCGATGACCGTGACGACCGTCTGGAGGGGCGCGTCGCCTCGGGATTGGGCGAGCGGTGCGTAGATCGGGAACGGCCCGGCGCAGCCGGCCCGGGCGAAGCCGGAGGCGGAGATGTCGATGCTGACCTCCGCCTGATAGTCGAAGCGGGTCTCGGCGAAGACCAGGTCGTTCAGCAGGACCGGGAAGCCGACCGCGTTGAGGGCGACGTAGCGCTGGAGTCCGCCGTCGCCGGGGACGAAGACCTGGGCGAAGGGGTCGACGCCCGGGGGAGCGGTGTTCAGCAACAGCTCGCGCCCGCCATCGAGGGTCGGCACCTGCCCGATCGCCTGCTCGGTGGCCCGGCGCAGGGCGTCGACCGAGAAGGTCGTCGTCTCGAGGCTGGCGGCGACGTAGCGGTACTCCCGCTGATCGAAGGTGTAGGCGAAGGTGCCGTCGAACGTCTCGGCCTGGCACGGCTGGTCGGGCGCGATCGTGCCGATGGCGGAGATCGGTGCCTCGGGCAGGTAGCGGGCGACGAGGCCGCCCGCGGTCACGGCGTAGACGCGGACGAACGGCCCGACGAGGGCTGTCTGACGGAAGGCGCGGCGGGCGTTGACGGCGGCCGCCTGATCCTCGGGCGCGGCAAAAATCTCCAGCGTGGCGTTCGGTGCCTGGACGACGTCGACCTGGACCAAGGTGGACGGGTCGACATCGACCTCGAGATCGTAGAGGTAGCGGATGCCTAGGACCTCGATCTCGCGCGGCAGATCGGTCGGAACAGGCGGAGGGGCATCGACCGGGAAGGCGGAGACCGGAACCTCCGGGAGGGCAATCGTCGGCAGCACCAGGGGCTCGGGGACGGTGTCGGGAGCGGGAGTCTCGGCCGCCGCGGCGGGCTCCGTGCCTGCCGCGGTGGCCGTCGGCGGCTGGACCGAGGGGGTCTCGACCGGGGACTGGGGGGTCGCAGTCGGCTCGGACGTCGGCTGCGGTACAGCGGTCGCGGTCGGCTCCGTCGTGGCGGAGGGCTCGACCGTCGCGGTCGACTCAGCGGTCACCGTCGGCTCGGGAGTGAAGGTCGGCGGTTCGGTCGGCTCAGAGGTGGCCGGCGGAATCTCCGTCGCCGTGGGTTCCGGTGTGGAAGTCGCGGTCGGCTCCGGGCTCGCGGTGGCGGTTGGCTCTGGGGTGGACGTCGCCGTCGGCTCCGGCGTGGCAGTCGCGGTCGGCTCGGGTGTGGCGGTGGCAGTCGGTTCCGGGGTCGAGGTCGCGGTCGGCTCGGGGGTGGCCGTCGGTTCCGGGGTGGAGGTGGCGGTGGGCTCCGGAGTGGACGTCGGCTCCTCGGTCGCGGTCGCGGTCGCGGTCGCGGTCGCGGTCGCGGTCGCGGTCGGGGTGGCGGGTGCCTCATTGTCGTCGGCCTGGCCCTCCGCCTGGAAGGCGAGGACGCGGAAGGTTTGCTGATCGTTGAGCAGCAGGAAGCCCTGGTCGAGCGCGCCGCGAGCAGCCTGCGGATCGGCGCTGAGCGGGTAGGGACCGGCGCAGCCGACAGCGTCGAGGGCCTCTGGGGCGACGTCGCCGGTGGCGTCCCCAGCGAAGGTCAGCTCCTGGCCGCCGAATGGGAACTGCTGACCGAGGTTGCTCGGCACGCCCGCCTCGTCCAGCAGCACGAAGCGGTTGAGCAGCCCCTCGGCCCGGTAGAAGAGCTCGGGGTAGGGCTGCTCGGTCGTCTCGGCGTAGATCGCCTCGCCGTCGCCCGTCTCCAGCACGTCCTCGAGCTGATCGACCGAAAGGTCCGGCTCGGGTCCGGCGTAGGCGTAGGAGAGCTCGCCCAGCGGGAGAATCGCGAACGGTCCGCGCTCCGCCTGGCAGAGCCCGTCGGGATCGACCGGCTCCTCGGCCCAGTAGCGGACCGGGCGCTCCCCGTCGGCCGGGACCAAGTAGACCGGGTCGAAGGGTGCGGCATCGCCCCTCGCCAGGACCGCCCGCTCGTCGACCGTCCCCACCTCGTTCAAGGCTGACGGCTCCAGTGGCACAGACCGATCCTGGAGGTAGCGGGCGCCATCGAGGTTAATTTCGGTCGGGAGGTCGCCGGTGTCGGTCGTCGCCTGATCGTCGCTCGGGAGCGTCGCCGGCGTCTCCTCCGGTTGGTCCGCGGCCGGGAGGGTCGCGGTCGCTTCCGCCGTCTCCTCGGTGGCGGACACGGTCGCGGCGACGTCGGGGGTCTCATCGATGACGCCGACGTCGCCAGCGTCGGGAGTCTCGTCGATGACGGCGGCATCGGCCGCGGTCGCCGGCGGGAGCTCGGTCGCGGGCGGGGTGGCCAGCGTCTCAGCCTCTCCCTCGGTGTCGGAACCAGTGGCGGCGCCGGCCGCGATGTCGGCGTCGGCGTCGCCATCGGTGGGGGGTGTCCCTGTCCCCTCGGCATCGCTCGGGGTCCCGTCTTCGCCGTCAGGGAGCGCGCCGTTGTCCTCGTCGGCGTTTTCCTCGGGCTGATCGGCGGTTCCGGACGGCTCGTCGGTCGCCTCCGGCGCGGTCGCTTGATCTTCTGCCTGGACGGTATAGACGAACAGCCCGCCGCCGGCGAGCAGGTAGAGCTGGTCGAGCGCGCCCGGCTCGGCTCCCGTTTCGGCCAGGGTCGCGAACGGACCGGCGCAGCCGACCGGCACTAGCGAGCCGACGCCGACCTCGTTGGTGACGTCGCCCGCGAACGCGAAGCGCTGGCCATCGAACGAGAGGTCGTCGCCGATCGTGGCCGGTACGCCCTGGTCGTCGAGGCGCACGAAGCGGAGCAAGCCGTCCGCGGCGTCGACCAGCAGCTCCGGCGACGGGGACGCACCGGGCTCGGCGTAGACGACGCTGCCGTCCGGCGTCTGGGCGAACGGTTCCAGGTCGTCGGGCGAGCGGTCGGGCTCGAGACCCGCGAAGGTGTAGAGCTCGTCCCCGGCCGGCAGCAGGCCGGGGTCCTGGGTCTGGGCCGGGCAGGGATTGTCGGCGTCGGCCGTGCCACCGGCGACTGGCACCTCGGCCAAGTAGCGGCCGAAGCCGGAGCCGTCGGGCGCCTCGGCGTAGACGCGGTCGAAGGGGCTGGCGGCGTCGCCGGCGGCGAGCAGCGTCAGGTCGCCCTGCTGCCCGACCTCCTGGAAGTCCCCGCCGTCGACGTCGACGATCCGGTCGAAGAGGAAGCGGGCGCCGTCGACGCGAACCTCAGCGGGGAGTCCGCCTGGGCCGGCCGGGCCCCCCCCGGCGGCGTCGCTCCCGTCGCCTTCGTCCTGACCGGTTGCCTGTTGGTTGGCCTGAGAGCGGTCGTTCTGGGCGTTGTTCTGGTTCCGATCGCGGTTGCGGTTCCGCTGTCGCTCCTGGTCCTCGTCCTGGTTCTGCCGATTCCGATTTTGGTTGCCTTGCTGGAGCGCCAGGAAGTCGCCCCCGCCGACCGCGGCGGGAGCGCCGACCGTGGCCGGGACGATCGGGCCGAGCAGCGCGGCCAGGAGGGCCACGACCACGAACGCTTGGAGCGTCCGGATGCGCGTCGTCATCGGAAGGCCCTCCCTCTCCCCGTCCCCGCCGCGGGCCGGGCCGCCCGGCGGCGGCTCTGGTGTCGTCGATCGTCCCCCGCGTCGCTCGCGGCGAGAGCGGTTCGGGGTGCAGTGTACCGGTGATCGCCGCCGCGCGTGGCGGTCTGGACTCGGTCGGTGGAGCGGAGAGACCGCCCCTGGCCGGTCGGCGATTCCCGCGGCACGGGGGCGGCAGCACCGGTCCGCGAACCCCGGTACACTGGGGTTCCCGAGCTACCACCGCCGGAAGGTAGTGGCTGGGGCGACGAGGCGACCGAGCGAGGAGGGACGGGGAGATGCCGGCGACCGCGAGGAGACGACACCGAACCTCGACCGTGGTGGGACAAATGGTGGGCGCGTTGCTCGTGCTGGCCCTGCTCGGGCCGGTTTTGGGCGTGCTCGGCCTTTGGTCGGCCGCGCCGGTCGCGGCACAGGACGATTCAAGCCCGAGCGTCGTGAACTTGGAGTTAGTCCTTGATCTTTCGGGCTCGATGGCGCGAGACCTCGGCGGTGGCGAAACCCGAATGGAAGCCGCCAAGCGGGTCATGAACGACGTGATCGACGCCCTCCCGGAGCGGGAGGGGGTCAACGTCGGCTTTCGCATTTACGGTCACGAAGGGGACAATACCAACGCTGGGCGCGAAGAGAGCTGTCAATCTTCCGATCTTGTCGTACCGATCGAGGGCGTAGACAAAGAGGCGCTCCGCCAGCAGGTCCAGCAGGCGGAGCCGATCGGCTGGACGCCGATCGCGCTCTCGCTCGAACGCGCGGGCGGCGACTTCGAGGCCGCCGAGAACGTCAGCAACAACATTGTGCTGGTGACAGACGGCGAGGAGACTTGCGGCGGCGACCCGTGCGCTGTCGCTCGCTCGTTGAATCAGGGCGACGCCGACGTCACGACCCACGTCGTCGGTTTCGCTCTGACCGAAGCGCAGGCCGAGTTGATCGACTGCATCGCCGAAGAGGGCGGCGGGCTGAACCTGCGGGCCAACAACGCGCTCGAGTTGAGCGACTCCCTCTTCGCCGTCCTCGAACAGATCGAGGTCGTCATCCAGAACGGCTTCCTCGAGATCGAGGACATCGGCGGCCTCTGGCCGCGGGCGACGGTCTCCTTCATCGCCACCGGCGATCAGGCCGAGCGGGAGCCGATCACCCTCACCGACCAGAACCGGATCGAGCTGGCGACCGGTCTCTACGAGGTCCGCTGGACCAACCCGAGCGGCCAGGAGAGCCTGATCCAGGTCAACATCGAGGCGGGCCGCACGACCTGGGTCCGGGGCTCGATCCTCAAGTTCCCGCAGGGCGCGGGGGAGATCTACGAGGTGACCGACCTCTCCGGGGTCGTCATCTGGCTGGACACCTTCGAGCTCGGGAACTATGTCTGGGTCTTGCCCGGCATCTACACCATGGAGTTGGTCGAGCGGGTGGGCGACCCGGTGCTGATCATGGCCCAGGTCCAGACCCTGCCGGGGAGCGTGACCCAACTCGAACTCTCTACAGCCCCCTAGCCCGCGGAAACTGTGAGCGGGGGCGCCGCCGCCGTCGCCCCATGGCGCGATGCCACGCGGCGCGGCCATCCCGGGCCGCCGCGGGTTAGGGGGGCGCTAATCGGGCCGGGCGAGAAAGCAACTCGAAGGGATTGGGGGCGGATGGAGCTACGCGGCGAGGGCGAGTCGAGCCCGGCACCGGCCGCGAGGGGGCGGGCGTGGACGCCGATCCTGGCACCCGGGCTTGATGTGGTCTTCGTCGGCTACAACCCGTCGCTGCCGGCTTGGCGGAGCGGGCACTACTACGCCAACCCCGCGAACCGCTTCTATCGCCTCCTCTTCGAGAGCGGACTGACGCCGAAGCTCCTGACGCCCCCGGAGGACAGGACGCTGCCGCGCTACGGTATCGGGGCGACCGACCTGCTGCCGATCCCCTCGGCGCGGGCGGACCTCGTCCCCGCGGCCGAGTTCCGGGCCGCCGCACCGCGTCTCCTCGCCCAGCTCGCGGCGCTCGACGCGCGAACCGTCTGCTGCAACGGCGTCGGCGTCTTTCGGCACCTCTTCCGGGCCGCGCCGCAGCGGCTCGGCCGCCAATCGGACCGCTGGGTCGGCCCGAGCGCCCTGTTCGTCGTCCCCTCGACCAGCGGCCTGGTCAACGGCCGCGCCCGCGAGCGCCTGGACGCCTTCCGGGAGCTCGCCACGTTCTTGGGCCGGTCGCCGGCCGCGGCGTCGACTGGGGAGCAACTGGAGGCGGGGCTAGAGCTCGGCTCTCCCTCCTTGGCGCGGGTGCCGCAGCGCGGCAGCGAGTGACGGACGGACGTGCGGGCACTGGAGGCGCAAGGTCCGTCGCTCGCCCAGCCCTGATCGCGACGGCCGAGGCGGTGCGGGCCTACAATCGCCGCTGCGGGACGGCCGTGCTTCGCGCGGGCGGCGCCGCTATGTCTCGGCGAATCGGCGCAACTCGGGACGAGACGACAGAAAGGCTTTGGGGGCGATGCCGGACCAGGAGAATCGACGGCTCAACGTCGGGGTGATCGGCTGTGGGGCCGGACTCTTCCACCTCGAAGGGTACGCGGAGGAACCACGGGTCAAGGTCGTCGCGCTGGCCGGGTTGGAGCGCGACCGCTGCCGAGAGTTGGCGACGCGATACGACGTGCCCCACGTCTACCAAGACTATTCGGAGCTGCTGGTCCGTCCCGACATCGACGCGGTCAGCATCGCGGTCCCCAATCATCTCCACGAGCCGATCACTCTCGCCGCGCTGGAGGCCGGCAAACACGTGCTGGTCGAGAAGCCGCTCGCCCGCTCCGTGGAGGAGGGGGAGCGGATGGTCGCCGCCGGCAAGGAGTCGGGCAAGGTGTTGGCGATCGCCTTCAACCGGCGGTCGCGGCACGACATGCAGATCGTCAAGGGCGAGGTCGAACGCGGCGCCTTCGGCCGGATCTACCACGCCAAGGCATACTGGCTGCGGCGCTCCGGGATCCCTGGGCTGGGGAGCTGGTTCACGAACAAGGACCAGGCCGGCGGCGGTCCGTTGATCGACCTCGGCGTCCACGTCCTCGACATGGCCCTCTGGCTGATGGGCAACCCGCGGCCGGTGGCGGTCAGCGCCGCGACCTACGCCGAGCTGGGGCCGAAGGGGCGCGGGCAATGGCAGGGAGGCCGGTTCGTGATCACCCCCGACGTCAAGTACGAAGTCGAGGATTTCGCGGTGGCCCTGATCCGGCTGGAGGGCGGGGCGACGCTCTCGCTCGAGACCTCCTGGGCGGCCTTCACCGACCACAACGACCAGTTCGGGGTCGCCCTGCTC
>JBBSNJ010000032.1:0-11010 GCA_038232775.1 Thermomicrobiales bacterium | reverse complement strand
GCTGCGGGCCGAGGCCCGGCCGGAGTCGCGCGAGGCGGCGCTGCGCGGAGTGGCGGTCAATCTCCGGCTGGTCCTGGCCCGGCTGGAGGCGGTGGCGGGGGAACCGGCGCAGGGGGCCGGCCCGACCGTGGTCGTGACCGACTACTACGACCCGACCGGGACGCCGTCGACCGAGCCGGGGTCGGACGGGTGGTGGCTGGCCCGGCTCGACGACACCCTGGAGCGGGAGGCCCGGCGGGCGGGGGCGCAGTGGGTCGACGTGGCGGCGACCTTTCGGGGTCGGGAGCGGACGTTGACCAAGTTCCCCTTCGACATCCACCCCTCCAACGCCGGCCACCGGGCGATCGCGGCGGCAATCTGGGAAGCCCTGGTCGGGGCGCGGTCGGGAACGAACGACGACCTGAGCGCCCCCTTCAACGCCCTGCCCCCGAGTTAGCAGCCCCAACCCACCCGCCCCAGACCCCGACCGTCTGCCGTCTGCCGGTAGACCGCGGTCCGGGGTTGGGCTAGAGTGCCGCGGTGGCGGAGCGCGGCCGGCGGGGCTGGCTCCGGGGCGGGAACGGGGGCGGACGAGTGATGGCGGCAGCGGGCGGGGATGAGCACGGCGCGGCTGTCGAGCCGAGGGGGCCGGAGGCGAGCGCTCGACGCCGACTGCGGACGGCGCGCGGCTTCGTCTTCGACATGGACGGGGTGCTCTACCGGGGCGACGAGCCGCTGCCGGGAGTGGGCGACGCCTTGCCGCGCTCGAGGTGCGCGGCCTACCCTACGTGCTGGCGACCAACAACTCGATGGCGACACCGGCCAGCTACGTCGAGAAGCTGGCGAAGATGGGGTTCGAGGTCTCAGCGGAGGCGATCCAGACCTCGGCCCTGGCGACGCGGGACTACCTGATCGAGACCCTGCCGGCCGGGGCCGGGGTGTTCGTGGTCGGGATGCCGGCGCTGCGCGAGCAGCTCTTCACCGACGCCCCCTATCATCCGGTGCAGTACGGGGAGGAAGCGCCGGTCGCCGTCGTGGTCGGGCTCGATCTGACCTTCGACTACGCCAAGCTCAAGGCGGCGACGACGGCGATCCGGGGCGGAGCCCGCTTCGTGGCGACCAACGCCGACGCCACCCTGCCGACCGAGGCGGGGCTGGCCCCGGGGGCGGGGAGCATCCTGGCGGCGATCACGGTCGCCTCCGGGCAGGAGCCGGAGGTGATCGGCAAACCGGAGACGCCGATGCTGGAGACCGCCCTGGAGCGGATGGGGATCGAGCCGGCGGCGGCGGTAATGGTCGGGGACCGGCTCGACACCGACATCCTCGCCGGGCAGCGGGCGGGCATGCTGACGGTGCTGGTGCTGACCGGGGTCTCGACGCGGGAGGAGCTGGCAGCGTCGCCGGTGCTGCCCGATCTGGTCCTGACCGATCTGCCGGCCCTGGTCGAGGCGCTGGTCGCCGAGGAGTAGGGTTTCTGGGCGTCCTTCGGACGCCAGCGAGACCCGAACTTGGAGCACAGTGGCGCTCGAGCGGAGCCCTGCTGGGGACGGGACGGGCTCCCTCTCGCAGCGGCGCGTGATACCAAATTCGGCTGAGCACTGGGGCGTCGTCTCCCCCTCGCCTGCCGCAGCGGGAGAGGGGGTGGGGGGTGAGCGTCGGCGCCGCGGAGACCACGATCCACCCGAAGTTTGGATGAAAGGAGCGGCGGTGACGGCCGCTCTCCCGACCGCGAACGCGATCACCCGGCTTCCGGAACAGCCGCCGTCGCTGGCGCGGCCGCGGCCGAGCGTCGGGAGCGATGCCGCGAGGAGGAGATCGGCATGACGGACGACGACCTGTCCCCCGCCCGATTCGGGACGGCGTTCGAGGGTTTCATGGAGGCGGTGCTGCGGCAGGCGTCGACCGGGACGGCCCTGGTCGATCGCATCCGCGCGCACCTTGGAGTCGAGCCGGGCCCATTGCCCGTGGTCGTCGAGCAGCTCGACCCGTTCGAGCACCCGAATCTACAGGTAGCGCTCGACGAACGTCTCGCGGCCGGCGGGCGCCGGGCGGAGCTGGTCGGCATCGGCTCGGAGCATCGGAACTTCATGGCCCTGGGCCTCTCCGACCTGGTCGGCTCCGGAGGGCGGTCGCGGTTCGGGGAGGGGCCGGTCGACTTCGTGAACTTCTCGCTGGCCCACGGACGGGTGCTGCCCTGCGTCCAGGTCGGGCTCTACCTCGTGGCGGACGGCGAGGCGCGCTTGGTCGTCCTCGTCGCCGGGCCGTCGGCGCACGGCGGACCGCGCGAGAAGCTGCGGGTCGAGGTGATGGCGGCGCGGGCGGAAGATGGTCCGCTGTTCCTGGCCGAGCTGAGGTCGGCGATGGCCGAGTTAAACGTCTACCGGGGGCACGTCATCTCCCTCTCGCCGGACGAGTTCGGGATGGGACCGCAGACGCTGGTGGTCTTCCACGAGCTGCCAACGGTCGACCGGAATGACGTGGTGCTGCCCGCGGGGTTGCTGGAGCGGATCGAGCGGCAGACGGTCGTCTTCGCCGAGCACGCCGACCAGTTGCGGGCGGCGGGGCGGTCGTTGAAGCGCGGGCTGCTGCTCTACGGGGTGCCCGGGACCGGGAAGACGTTGACGATCATGCACCTGGCGGGGCGGATGCCGGGGCGGACCGTCCTGCTGACGACCGGGAGCGGCATGGGGCTGCTGCGGCCGGTCGTCCAGATGGCGCGGAGCTTGGCGCCGGCGATGGTGGTCCTGGAGGACGTCGACCTGATCGCGGAGGAGCGGCACTATCCGCGCGGGGGCGGGCCGCTCTTGTTCGAGCTGCTGAACGAGATGGACGGACTGCGCGAGGACAGCGACGTGATCTTCGTCCTGACGACGAACCGGCCCCGCGATCTGGAGCCGGCCCTGGCGGCGCGGCCGGGCCGGATCGACCTGGCGGTCGAGCTGCCGCTCCCGGACGCGGCGGGGCGGCGGCGGCTGCTCGAACTCTACGGGCGGGGCTTGACCCTGCGGGACGTCGACCTGGACGCGGTCGCCGCGGAGACCGAAGGGGCGAGCCCGGCCTACGTGAAGGAGCTGCTGCGGCGGGCGGCGCTGCTGGCGGCGGCCGAGGGGGGCGAGTTGGTCGTCACCGGCAGCCACGTGGCGCGGGCGATTGGGGAGCTGGCGGAGGGGGGGCGCTTGGCGCGGCGGTTGCTCGGCCATCGCGGGGACGGTGACGAGGGAGACGACGAGGAGGGCGCGCCGGAGCGGCCGTCCCCCGCCCTGAGGACCGGGTATCCGTCCGGCGCCACCTGGTCGGTCGGCGTCGGCGAGATGAGCCGACGCTTCACGGTCACCGAGGAATCGGAGCCGTGACGTCTGGAGGGAATCCCGTCAGCGGGGGCGTCGGGGTGCGATGACCGGGCTCCGTTCATCCCGCGGAACGACTCCAGGCGAGACGGTACGGCGCCTCGATGGTTGCAGGACGGCCCGCCAGGAGAACGCAGAACTCATGCGGCGTCCAGTTGCACCGTTCCGCTAACGGGAGGGGCAACGGCTCCCCTCTCCCACGCACGGGACAGGGGGACGGGGGCCGGGGGTGACGGCGAATCTCCGGGAAGGTGCCGACCAGGAACTCAAAGCCACGGGCTCCGGGACGACGCGCCGCGTGATCGGACGGACGATCGGGCGCTGCGGCGCGACCGAGGCCGGTCGCGCCGCCGCTGCTGCCGGCGGGGCGTAGCATTGCCGCCACGCGAGGCGGACGAACCTGACGGTGGCTCATCGACGGTGCTCGGTGGCCGGGGACGGGTCGGGGCAAAGGGGACAATGGGCGAGCGGATGGAACCATACGCCGGGGTCGAGCACCAATCGTTCGTCTGCGCGGCCGGACCGGAGCGGGCCCTCCTGGTCCACGGTTTCATGGGCACTCCGCGGGAGATGCGGCCGCTGGGCGCGGCGCTGGCGGAGGCGGGGGTCACGGCCCGCGGCATCCTGCTGCCCGGCTTCGGCCCCGACGTCGCCCGGCTGCGGCGGGTGGGCGGGGACGATTGGCTGCGGACGGCGGCGACGGCCTGGGACGAGGTCGTCGCGGAGGCGGGCGCGGCCAGCGCGACGTTGATCGGCTTCTCGATGGGGGGCGCGATCGCGCTCTCGGTGGCGGCGGCGGCCCGGCGCCCGCCCGACCGCCTGATCCTGCTGGCGCCGCACTGGCGCTTCGCCGACCGGCGAGCGATCGCGCTGCCGGTCTTGAAGCACCTGATCCGGGAGTTCCGGCCCTACGCCGAGGCGGACTTCGCCGACCCGGCGGTGCGGCAGAGCTTCGCCCAGTCGCACCCAGGGGTCGATCTCGCCGACCCGGCGGTGCGGGAGCGGCTGCGGCGGGAGACGGCGCTGCCGACGGCGACCCTCGACGAGCTGCGGCGGGTGAGCGCGGCCGGGGGGCGGGCGGCAGGCCGCCTCCAGATCCCGACGCTGGTGATCCAGGGGCGCGACGACACCACGGTGCTGCCGGGCGACACCCGCCGGCTCGTCTCGAAGATGGGGGGATCGACCGGGCTGCGGGAGGTGGCGGGGGGGCACCTGCTCGTCGCCGACGACGGCCCCGCCTGGCCCGAGGTGCGGCGGTTGGTGGTCGGGTTCACGACCGGTCGGGAGGGCGAATGAGCGCCCTCGGCCGCCTCGGGCGGGTCGCCGCCGGCGGGCTGTTCCTGGCCCAGGTCGCGCTCGGGGGACGGGTTGGGCTGCGGCTGGCGCGGACGGCGGGCGGGACTTCGATCCCACCCCTCGCCGCCGACCGCCGGGAAGGCGCGGCGCCGAGCGCCGGCGGACCGTCGCCGCGGGGAGGGGAACGTGCGGCGGACGACGGAAACTCCGGACCGGCGTCCGCAAGCTCGGTCACCGTCGTCGTGCCGGTGCTGAACGAGCAAGACCGGCTCGGGCCGTGCCTCGACGGCTTGACAGCGCAGGGGCCGGAGGTCGGCGAGATCTTGGTCGTCGACGGCGGATCGCGGGACGGCACGGCCGCGGTGGCGCGGGCGGCGGCGGACCGCGATCGGCGGGTCCGCTGGATCGAGGCGGGGCCGGCGCCGTCGGGTTGGAACGGCAAGGTCCACAACCTCGAGGCGGGGTGGGAGCAGGCGTCCCCAAGCGCTGGCTGGCTGCTGACGATCGACGCCGACGTGCGGCCCGAGGCGGGCCTCGCGGCGGCCCTGGTCGCCTTCGCGGCGGGGGCGGGGGTGCCGGCGCTGAGCGTGGCGACGCGGCAGCGGCTGTCGGGCCCGGCCGAAGGGCTGCTCCACCCAGCGCTGCTGACGACGCTAGTCTACCGGTTCGGCATCCCCGGCTCGGCGACCGATCGGGTCGATCGGGTGCAGGCGAACGGGCAGTGCTTCTTGGTGCGGCGGGAGCTCTTGGCGGCGGCCGGAGGGTTCGCGCCGCTGCGGGGGTCGCTCAGCGAGGACGTCACCCTGGCGCGGGCGCTGGCGGCGGCGGGGCACCCGGTCGGCTTCTACGAGACCGAGGGCCTGGTCTCGGCGGCGATGTACGCCGGGTGGCGGGACGCCTGGCGGAACTGGACGCGGTCGCTGCCGATGCGCGATCGCTACTTCGGCGCCGCGGGGTGGCTCGGCTTGCTTGAGATCGGGCTGGTCCAGGCGGCGCCGCTGCCGCTGGCGTTCGCGCTCGGCTGGCGGGAGTGGCGGCGGCGGCGGACGGGTCCGGCGAGACAAGGGGAATCAGGAACGTCCCGCCGGGTCTGCCGCCGATCGCGGTCGTCCTCGTCCCCCTCGCCTCGCGGCGCCCGCGGCCATCGGTGGAGTGAACTCGCGCCGAGCGCCGCTCTGCTCCGGGTGAACCTCGGGCTCCTGGCGATGCGGCTCGGGGTTTTGGTCGGCACGGCGCGAGCCTACGAGCGGGCCCCCTGGACCTACTGGCTGTCGCCGGCGTGCGACGGGCCGGCGGTGGTTGGAGTATGGTTGGCGGCGCTGCGGCGGTGGCACGAGTGGCGCGGCCGAACGCTCTTCCGCGGAGGTCCCGAATGAAGCTGGCGCGCCTGTTCCTGGTCGGCCACCTCGCCGCGCTCGGCTTCGGCCTAGCCGGTCTGCTTTATGTCATCCCGAACCTCGGGCAGTTCGTGGCTGATCCGGCGGCGATGCGCGTCTACGACTTCGGGCTGACCTACGCCGGCTCGCTCCACATGGTCTTCGGCGCGCTGGCGATGTTCGCCTTCGGGGTCGCCACCCTCGGCTGGCGGCGGACCGGCATCTTCGCCGCCTGCGCCGTCCCGATCTCGCTCGGCTTCGAGCTGATCGGGACCGGGACCGGCTACCCGTTCGGCAACTACGCCTACACCGACTTCCTCGGCTACAAAGTCCTCGGCCACGTGCCGTTCTCGATCCCCCTCTCCTGGTTCTACGTTGGCTTCGCCGCTTACCTGCTCGGCTTCCTGATCGCGGATCGGTTCCGGTTGCGCCGGGTGGCGGTCTGGTCGGTCGGTCTGGGAGTCTGGTTCTTGACGGTCTGGGACCTGGTGCTCGACCCGGCGATGGCGCACGAGTCGCTGCCGGTCAAGTTCTGGCAGTGGTTCGAGACGGGGCCGTACCTCGGGATGCCGCTCCAGAACTTCGCCGGCTGGTCGGCGACGGGGCTGATCTTCATGGCGCTGGCCCGCTGGCTCTGGCGGCGGGAGCCGGACGCCGAGCGCGACGGGCTGGCGGCGCGGGCCTGGTTCCCGCTGACGGTCTACGCCGCGAACACCATCTTCGCGATGGCGCTGAGCGCGAGCGTCGGGCTCTGGCTGCCGATCCTGCTCTCGGCGGTGCTCGGGCTGGGGCCGGCGCTGCTGGCGATCCGGGGCCGCTCGCGGACCCCCGCGCCGCCCCGCCCGGCGGGCGAGCGGGGGGCCGGGTCGACGTGGCGACCGCTGCCGAGCCGGTAGGCGACGGCCAGCGCGGGTTCGACCTCGTCGCGGGCCGGCTCGGCCGCCGCTGGATCCGCGGCCGGTGCCGGCAGGCGCTGCGGCGGGAGGTCGAGCTGCGGGTTGAGGGGCTGGAGCACGTCCCCAAAGCCGGACCGGCGATCCTGGCGGCGCGCCACGTCCACCACAAGTTCGACGGGTGCGCGATCGTCGCCTCCGTGCCGCGGCCGGTCCACCTACTGGTCGCCCTCGATTGGGTGCGGCCGGGGCCGGAACGGCGGGCGATGGACTTCGCCTGCGGGGTGATGCGCTGGCCGACCGTCCTCCGCACCGACGGACCGGCGGCGGTCGATCCGGCCGAGGCGCGGCGGCGGCTGCGGCGGGCGACGCGGCAGGCGGTCAGTCTCCTGGGGGAGGGGCGGCTGCTGCTCGTCTTCCCGGAAGGCTACCCGAACGTCGACCCCCACCCGACGCCGAAGAGCGGGCTCGATGCCTTCCTGCCGTTCCAGCCGGGTTTCCTGCGGCTGGCGGCGCTGGCCAGGCGGGAGACCGGGACGCCGATGCCGATCGTGCCGGTCGGGCTCCACTACGCGGCGCTGCCCGGCGAGCGGTGGCGGGTGGCGCTCCGCTTCGGCGCGCCGCTCGTCGGGCCGCCCGGCGGCGACGGTCGGGCCGAGCTGAGGAGAATCGAGGAGCGGGTGCGGGAGCTCTCGCGCCCGTAGCGTCGCGGACGGTGGCGGGCGCTCCGGGCGCGGTCCCTCCGGGACATCGCCGGGATGCCTCTGATCGCCGGGGCGGTCCTCACCCCCCGCCCCCCGCTTGGTCGCGAGAAGCGGGCCGAATCCCAGTGCATCTCGCGACCGCGGTGCCGTGGGAGGTCCGCGGCGATCCGCTACGATGGACCAGCGACGCCTGCGCCGTTCCCTCTGCCGCTCGACGCGCGGGGACGACCAGCAGGTCGTCGCCGTTCGGGCGACCGGCCGGCAACGGGGCCGCTCTGGAAATCCGGTGGCGGCTCGGGGCATGGACGCCGTCGCCAGGCGACGGGAGGGGTGCTGGACGGCAGCCACGTCACCCGCCAGCCGCAGGGCAGCCGCTACCTGCCGCCTTCAAAGAGGAGGAACACCGTGGCGCTGATGGGTAAGGCCGCCGTGCTCGATGGACCGAACGGGGACTTTACCGTCGAGGAACGGGCGGTGCCGGACCCGAGCCCGAACGGGCTCCTGGTCCGCCAAGAACTCTGCGGTCTCTGCGCGACCGACGCCTACATGTACCGCGGCCACTTGCCGGGGCTGACCTTCCCGCTGGTCCTCGGCCACGAGACGGTCGGCGTCGTCGAGCGGCTCGGCCGCGACGTCGCAGCCGACTCCTTCGGCCGGCCCGTCGCCGCCGGCGACCGGGTCTACGTGATGCCCGGCATCTCCTGCCGCCGCTGCCTCTTCTGCGCCGTCCACCAGCAGCCGACCCTCTGCCTGACGCGGACCGGCTACGGCTTCCGCCCCCAGAAGGAGGCACCGCCCCACTTCCAGGGGGGCTACGCCCAGTACCTGAACCTGATCGAGGGCTCGACCTTCCTCAAGATCGACGCCGACGTCGATGCGGCGGTCGCGCTCGAGCCGCTGGCGATCGCGCTCCACCAGGTCGAGCGGGCGGCGCCGCCGGTGGGGGCGACGGCGGTGATCCAGGGGGCGGGCGCGATCGGCATCTTGGCCCTCGCCGCCGTCAAGCAAGCAGGGGCGGCGCGGACGATCGTGCTCGGGGCGCCGGGGTCGCGGCTCGAGCTGGCGCGGGCCTTCGGCGCCGACCTGACGATCAGCATCGAGGAGGTGCCGGACGCGGCCGAGCGGGTGCGGCTGGCGCGGGCGGAGACGCCTGGCGGCTACGGGGCGGACGTTGTCTTCGAGTGCACGGGGGTGCCCTCCTCGATCCCCTCGGGGATCGAGATGATGCGGCGCGGCGGCACCTACGTCGAGGCCGGGCACTTCACCGACCACGGCGAGGTGGGGCTCAACCCGTTCCGCCACCTCGTCAACAAGCAGGCGACGGTGGTCGGGGTCTGGGGGGCGGATAGCCCCCACTTCGTCGCCGGCCGGGCAATGATCGAGTCGGCGGCCTTCCCGTTCGGCGACCTCGTCTCGCACAAGGTGCCGCTGACGCGGGTCGCCGACGGCATCGCCGCGATCGGCGGCAGCTACCGGCTCGATGGGGCGGAGATCCGCAAGGTGGCGATCGCGGCCAACGACTGAGGGGCGCCGGCGCGGGCCGGCGGTGGTCACCCGGCTTCGGGACGGGAAGCGTC
This sequence comes from Thermomicrobiales bacterium, assembly GCA_038232775.1. Classification (GTDB taxonomy): domain Bacteria; phylum Chloroflexota; class Chloroflexia; order Thermomicrobiales; family UBA6265; genus JBBSNJ01. The sequence goes on along the minus strand of JBBSNJ010000032.1, from coordinate 1,838 downwards.
GCGCCGGACCGTGGCCGGCGCAGCAGCCGCGACCGGCCGGCGATGACCACTCGACAGACGGAGCTGACGATCGAAGCCGGGGGAGAGCGCCCCGGCCCGGAGGGGAACGAGATGCAGGCGGTGGTCTTCGCTGGGAACTCGCGGGTCGAGGTCGCCGAGGTGCCGCGGCCCGAGGTCGGCCCGGACGACGTCTTGGTCGAGGTCCGGGCCTCGGCGATCTGCGGCAGCGAGATGAAAGCGTACCGCGGGCCGGAGCCGCTGCCGAGCAACCCCGGGCACGAGATCGTTGGCGTCGTCGCCGAGAACCCGGGCGGCCAAGGGCCGCGGGTCGGCGACCGGGTCGCGGTCAACATCATCACCGGCTGCGGGCACTGCACCGCCTGCCGCTCCGGCGACCGCCGCTTCTGCCCGGAGCAGGGGTACGTCTTCGGGGGGCACGCCGACTACGTCGTGGCACCGGCGGTCTGCTGCCTGCCGCTGCCGGACGACCTCCCCTTCGACCAGGGGGTCCTGATCGGCGGCGATACCCTCGGCGTCGCCCACCACGCGCTGGCGAAAGTGAAGGTCGGGCCGCGGGAGACGGTCGCCGTCGTCGGCTGCGGCCCGGTCGGGCTCGGCTTCGTCGCCCTGCTCGCCTTTCTCGGGGTGCGGACGATCGCCGCCGAGGTCAGCCCCTACCGGCGGCACCTGGCGCAGCGGCTCGGCGCCGCCGAGACCGTCGACCCCCGCGAAGACGATGGGGTGGCGCAGATCAAGGAGCTGACCGGCGGCCGGGGGGTCGACCTCGGGATCGACGCCAGCGGCGGCGACGCCGGCGTCAATCTGGCGCTCGACGCCACCCGCGACGAGGGGACTTTCATCTTCGCCGGCGCCGGCCGCCAAGCGACGATCAACCCGTGGCGCCAGTTCCTGGAGAAGGAGTTGACCGCCTACGGCGTCTGGTACTTCGTCGACCGCGACTACTACGGGCTGCTCGACCTCTACCGGCAGGGGTTCCGGGTCGACGGCTTGATCAGCCACCGCTTCGGCCTCGGCGAGGTGCCGACCGCCTACGACCTCTTCGCCTGCGGCGAGACGGGCAAAGTCCTCTTGGTCGACGACGGGGGGACGGCGTGAGCGAGCGCGACGGCTCGGTCGAGCTCGGCTGCTCGACCCTCGGCTTCCGGTTCGACCCGCTCGACGTGGCCCTGACCGAGATCGCGGCCCAGGGTTTCGGCCGCGTTGATCTGGCGATGTACCCGAGCTACTGCCCCCACTTCGACCCGACCGCAGCGACCGAAGCTGAGCGCGAGGCGCTGCGGGCGCGGCTGGGGGAGCTGGGGCTGACGGTGGCGACCCTGAACGCGACCGACCGCCTGCTCGGGGTGCCCGCCCAGCGGGAGCGGGCGCTCGCCTACGCGCGGGCGAGCCTCGCGCTCGCCCAGGAGCTGGGCGCCTACGGGCTGACGATGCAGTCGGGCGTCGAGCCGCCGCCCGGAGATTGGGAGGCTGTGGTCCGGAGCGTCGCGCCCGATCTGCGGCAGCTCGGCGCCGAGGCCGCGGCGTTAGGGTTGGGGTTGACGCTGGAGCTCCACAAGTCGCTCTTGATGGCGACGTCCCAGCAGGCGCTCGACCTGATGGCGCTGGTCGACCACCCGGCGGTCGGGGTCGCGCTCGACCCGAGTCACCTGACCTACGCCGGCGAGGACGCCGCCGAGGCGGCGCTGGCGCTCGGCGGGCTGGTCAAGCACGTCCACCTGCGCGACGGCGAAGGACGCAATATCATGGTCGTGCCTGGGGACGGGACGGTCGACTTCGTCGCCCTCGCCCGCGCCCTGCGCGCCATCGGCTACGGCAAT